>NZ_JAVBIN010000005.1:0-262308 GCF_032989665.1 Morganella sp. BCCO 40_0007
CCGGGATTCCGGGGTCAGCAGAATTTACGTTTTCAGGGTCAATATTTCGACAGAGAAACCGGACTGCACTATAATACTTTCCGGTACTATGCCCCGGACACGGGACGATTTACCCAGCAGGACCCGATAGGGCTGATGGGCGGGTTAAATCTGTATCAGTATGCGCCGAATCCGGTTGGGTGGGTTGATCCGTGGGGTTTACACGATATTTTAGCTGATACTGATATTGTTTGTCGGGGGGGAGCATGTTTGGCTGACAGTTTTAAAAATGGGAGTGGTGTTGTCTCTGATATCAATGGAAAATTAAGTGGAATTTCAACTCAGGCAAAGCCTAATGCTGGGCTAGATATATTATCTCAACCGTTTAGGCATAATCAAATAGGTGTAGCTACTGTGGCTGATATAGAGAAAGCTGGTGGTAAAATTACATTAGACGGAAAATTAAATTCCAGTAATGGGAGTATGATGATGAATCATGCAACAGTTGATGGGATAACGGCAGAGCAAGCTGAAAAATTATTCCACCCAACTCAACAAAATCCTATACCAGTTGAAAAAAGAGGACCTAAAATTGGATGTTAATAATATGGCTAAATCACACTTAAAAAATACCAATCTAGAAAATAGAATTTTCGCGGATTTTGATAATGAGAGAATAAAAGATATTGATATAGTTGGGCTTACACAAACTGATTATGTAAAAACTTTTTCTGGTAAATTAATCCGCATTCATGAAGGAGATTATATATATATGTTTATGCCTACAGATGATACAATCCAGGAATATATTTTTGCGGAGGGTGTTGTTATAAAAAATCCATATGACTTCAAACCATATAAATGGTGCTGTAAGATTAAAAGTAAATTGGAGTATATCAAGGAATATGCAAGAGATTGAACAGTAAAAACTCAAATAGTTATTTTATATTTATAACAGCAGCAGCTATAACTCGCTGGCACGGATAGAAAGCTTTGACCATCCGGAAAAACAATCCACGGATATCAGTTATTATCATATTGCGCTTAACGGCTTACCGGAAGAACTGACGGACAGTCAGGGACGGATTATCTGGCACGGCGACTACAGCCTGTGGGGCAAATTAAAACGGGAACAACACCCGGTAGCGGGATTCCGGGGTCAGCAGAACCTGCGTTTTCAGGGTCAATATTTCGACAGGGACAAATTTGTCGGGAACAAATTTGAGCAGCGCTTACGCTGACCCGTAGGGCGAGTATCAGGATGATACGAGTATTCCGGACTGCACTATAATACCTTCCGGTACTACGCCCCGGATACGGGACGATTTACCCAGCAGGACCCGATAGGGCTGATGGGCGGGTTAAATCTGTACCAGTATGCGCCGAATCCGGTGGGTTGGGTTGATCCTTAGGGTTGGGCTTGTGGGCCAACTGACGGAAACATTAATCCAAAGGATGTTCGATATATGCAAAGTTCTATAAAAAACCAAACTGGGGAACATACCGTGTTAGGTAATGCTGATTCCTTGATTAATGGTACTTTAAAACCTTCTGACCTACCGCCTATTAAAATATGGCAGGACGACCTTGGTAAAATATGGACTCTGGATCATCGTAGATTAGCTGCATTCAAATTGGCAGGGCTTGATAGTGTTCCATTTAAATGGGCTTCACCTCGTGAAGTTGCTAATCAGATGTGGAAAATGACAACAAAAACAGATGGTAAGTCGGTTATTCTAAAATTAGGTGATGGTATAAAAAGAGTATTGGAGTAAAGTCTTATGAATACTAAAGAAATAAATACTAGAGAAAATTTCATTCAATTTCTTGAGTTTTTATCTTCAAATGCTAGAAATAATATGAGTGAGTGGGAGAATAAGGATTTACCTTCATATATTGAATCGATGGCATCTTGGGTTGAGGATATGGAAGGGTACTATTTAAATCAAAATTTATCTGACCCAGAGAATGTTAACTGGACATTTATTGCAGATATCTTAATGGCAGCAAGAGTTTATGAATAATATTAAATAATTGGCAGGGAAGAGCATCAAATCTTCTCAATTGGCGCTATAATTTAAATCATATATTTACCTGCTTTGGCTACAACAGCACACCAAAGCAGGTAAATCACTACCACATCACTCCCCGATCAGCACCTTCACCTTAAGCTTAAACGCAGCGATTTGAGCTTGCTGCGGCTGATTTTGCTGCTTAATTGCCCGGATATCTTCGCTGTCCGGGATTAATACCAAACAGCCGTTTAAAATCTTGACGGTAAATGTGAAACCGGTCTCAAATCCTGCCGCTTTCAGCCAGTGCCCTTTTAAGGTAATTTCGGACGAGCAAAGCCATCTTCATTAAACATTATTTTAAAATCTATAAATATTTTGATAAATAGCAAGCCTGTACGGTGGATGCCATGCTACGGTCGGATAAATACTGACCAAACGGGGAGCAGGATATGCCTTATTTATTCTTGACGCTGGCGGCGTGTTTCTGGGGCGGGAACTATGTTGTCGGGCATCTTTTGGTGTCTGAGGCCGACCCGGTTATTTTATCGCAACTGCGCTGGCTGGTGACCGCTGTTTTACTGATGACGCTGTATTTCAGTCAGGTGAAACAGCAGTGGGCATTTATGAAAAAGGCGAAAGGGATTATTTTGTTTCTGTCGCTATGCGGACAGGTTTTATTCCCGGTCACACTGTATATCGGTCTGCAATATACTACGGCACTTAATGCCGCCATTTATATGTCTGCAACACCATCCATTGTTTTACTGATAAATGCGCTGATATTTAAAGAAAAAATTCAGGGTAAAAATTATATTGGCGTATTACTGAGTACGCTTGGTGTGATTTATCTGATATTTAAAGGTGACCTGAATTTCGCAAAAGTCATCAGTCATCTGAATAAAGGGGATTTATGGGCGCTGGGGTCGGCCATCAGTTGGGCGTTATATTGCGCTTTTTTAAGACTGAAACCCCGCGAGGTGAACGGTAATGCCTTTGTGGCTATCAGCTCGGTGACCGGCAGCCTGATGATGTTGCCGATACTGATTATTTATCTGTTTTCACATGATTTTCAGATCACTAATGTGGGGAATTATGCATCACCACTGTTTATATCCGGGCTTGCTTATCTGGTTATTTTCCCGTCATGGCTCTCATACTTGCTGTGGAATAAAGGCATACTGACTATCGGCGCAACAAGAGGGGAGATTTTCTCTCACCTGATCCCATTGAGTGGTGGTTTCTTTGGCGTGCTTTTCCTCAGTGAAAAATTACACAGTTATCATTTTTTAAGCGGACTCTTAATTATATCCGGGATTTACTTTTGCTCTTCTGCGAGAAAATAAATAGATATATTGAAACGCGCCCCTTCATCTGCATAAATAGTATGCGATGTAATAATGCCGGTAAGAAAACCGGCATTATTACCGGTCAGGGTAATTCACGCTGAACCTGTTTCAGGCTGCGTACCCAGGGCTTACTGTTATAAAAAGCCGGTGGCAGTAAGTGTAATGCTGATTTTGCCGATGACAAATCAGGATAATCACCGTAAACCAGCACATACCATTGGCGGCCATGGCGGACAGTTTCATACACCAGATAATTTGATAATTTATGACGGCGGGCTGACTGATACAGGCCGTCCGGTGTTGCGGCACTGCTGAGTTGTAATGTGTAGTGATGTGCCGGAGCGGTACGCAGATCCTGGCCGGTATTGCGTGATGCCGGGCGTACGTTTTTGTTCTCTCTGCGCGGAGCTGCGTGGCTATCCGGTACAGAGGGACTGATAAGACTATCCGGAATAACCGTTTCAGACGGATGAATGGTGACGACCGGCGGTTCCGGGGGGATAACCGGTGCTGTGGTTTCCTGTTCTGTTTTAACCGGCGGAATAATCGTAATGGTCATTTCATCCGTTACCGGCGGTGCGGAGAGTACAGACCAGAGCGGCGGGAACCGTGTTACCAGTAAGTCTGTCAGATGGTCTGACAGCCGGGTAAACTGTTTCATCCGGGCCAGAAAAGGCGGAGTAACCGGAAGGGCTTCTGCGGTGAAAACAATCTGCTGTACAGCCTGAACCGCCATTTTTGCAGCGGTGCGCTCAGGTAATTTTTCACAACGGGCAATATCCGTCGGCCGAGTCAGTAATATATGCTCAGCAGGATTGTCCGTTATTTCCTGATAAATATCGGCCAGTGCCTGTTGTGCCATAATATTAATTTCACCACCGAAAAGTGCGGATTTTCCCAGCCACCAGCGGGCACAGGCGGTATTTTTATCGCCGCCTTCGCCGGTATAAAATAAAATCCCCAGATGATATTGCGCCAGCGGAAAATGCAGAAGGGCGGCGCGGTGAATATGATAACGCCCTTTTTCTGCATCGGCGGGAACACCGTCACCGTTAATATACTGAACACCGAGATCATGTATTGCTCCGGCGTTATTATCAGCCGCACCGGAAACCACCGGTAATATCGAAACCGTGAAGATAGCTGCTGTGATACAGCGAAACAGCCCGGCCGGGGAAAACGAAAAATATGCAGACATCGGTATTAATCCCAGCTGACAACCATTTTAGCGGAACCGGTGGCTTTGCCGGTTTTATATACACCGGTACTGCACAGTACCCAGTTATATTTATGTGTACCCGGTTTGAGTGGCATTTTTTCCAGTCCGGCGTTGGGAACAAATGAAACAACACCTTGTGATCCGCTTTTCCGTGCAGTGCATATTCTGCTGAGGGAAATAGTGGGTCCGATAAATCCGCGGACTTCTGCCGGAGCGGTGCCGCCACCTGTCATCATTAATGCCATTGCATCGGCATCGGTTCCTTTCGTTCCCTGTATTTCTACATTGACAGGGGCATTGGTTGTATCGTCACAGGTAATGGTGAAATTACCTGTTTTATTCGCCAGCGCTTTTCCGTTGGCGGCATCTGTAATATCCACCGCCGGGAAGGTGATGGTGTTGTCTGTACTGACAGTGCAGGAACGTGGCCGGATTATATTGACTGTTTTTCCTGTGGTAATAAATAATCGGCTAGTTTGGCCGTCAGCGTGTTTTCCCCAACGTAAAGTCGGAATTGTATATGTGCCGGGAGTTGCTGAAGATGAAGCATAAACGTAGTACGTAACATTAACATCAGAGTAAACTGAGTTAGAAATAAACGCACGCTCTGTTGTCGTTCCCTGAGGAAGATAAAACGCACATACTCCTCCGCTGGTATTCCAGTTGTAGCTATCGGAATAATTACTTGAATCTGATAACCAATTTAATGTGATATTAAATGGTTTTGTTGACATATTATATTCAGAAGCATACGCTTTTTGCGTACCTGATATGGACCCGGTAATAACAAGAATAACACCATTGGCTATTCTATAACCTCTTCGACCATCAATAACTGTTGTTCCTATGTATGAATTATTGTTACAGTTTGTTGGCATGCCCGAAGTGTTTAGTATGGCTATTGCAGAACCCCAATCGCTTCGGCTGGTCGCTCTGGAAGACATATTATCAACAGTTAACCGGAAGGATTCTGTTTCCAGTTTAGTATTTTCTCCTATCTTAACATCATAATTAGCAGCAAGACTGTAAAATGATATTGAATATAGTGATAATATTAGAGTGGAGTAAGTTTTTATATTCATAATATGTATTTTCATCATTATTCTCACTTTGTTATTCATTAATTATTTGTATCCAGCGTAATTTATTTTATTTCTCATTTTATTTTATTTTTGAGAATTCATATACCATTTCAGGTGTTGTTTTTTTATGTATATCGGTAACCTTACCTTTCGCTTCCCCGCCCGCACACTGATACGTCACCTGACGGACAGGCATATCGTCGCTGGTGGTCAGATGACGCAGATCGAAACTGATCTGACATTGCTGTGCCGTTGTCTCTCCCCACTTCACCTGTAATTTCCCGGTTTCCGGCAGGCCGGTGAGATACACCTGACCGGCATCACCGGTAATGCCGCTGATCGCCTCGCCGGAATGGTTGTCGATCAGGGTGGCAATGGCACCGAACGGGACACTTTTGGTACCCTGTTTCAGCGTCATTAATACCTGGTAGCCCACGCGGGTGGCAAAATCAGCTTTCACCACCGCACCCTGAGTCGGGTAAACGTTGACGTTGGATTGCACCAGATCCACATTTTCCGGGAGTGTTGCCGGATCCAGTCCGATACTGTTTTTGTTGTAATCAGACAAATAAGGTGCGACTGCATAACCCCGGCTGTCGGTGACGGCACTGCCGCCGTTCACACTGACACCCTCGGCACCCGGCGCACTGACCAGTGCCACGGAATCCCCCATTGAACGGCTGAACGTTATCCCTTCCGGATGTACAAGCACGCCGCCGGAGGCATTCATATTCAGGGCCTGTGTGGTATCGCTGTAGCTGTAACCGGCACTGATACTGCCTTTGTCACCCTGCCAGCCGGTATTAAGGCTGGTGTTGGCAACCTGATTTTTATTTCCCCAATTCTGTGATGCACCGTAAGAGAACCGGCCGTCCGCCAGGCTGCCGCTCAGGCCGGTGTTGTTCTGTGTTCTGCCGGTATTGTCATGAGTGACCGAGTAGGTGGCGTACATGGACTGCATATTCTGCCCGTAGCTGAACAGACTGAACGGTACACTGACATTCAGGGATAACTGCCTGTTTTCCGGCCAGTTGTTGTTATTATCTTTTACCCGGTCAATGTTGTAGTTCACACCGTAACTGATACCTTTGATACTGTTACTGTAGCCCAGAGATAACCCGGTCAGTGTGCGGTTACTTCCCCAGTAGTCATCCCGGTTTGCGCGAAAGTGCAGGGAACCATACTGTCCCATCTGCTGACTGAGCTGAGTCTGGAAACTGGTACGGCGGCGCTGTAAGGTCCACGGACTGACACCTTCCTCAAGACGGTATCCCTGGCTGTTGAATTCACTGAAGTTATAGAAGTGTTCAGTTGAATAGCGCAGCGCCGTTAAATCCACCGATGTGCCGGTTGACATCATACTTTTCGAGTAACGGATACGGTATGACTGACCGGTTTTTCGTTCATCATTCTGATGATTTTCACTGGTAAATTTCGCGGTTGAATGGGTGACATCTGCGGATACCGCTCCGAAATCACCGATTGAAATCCCGCTGCCCGCATTGAGTGCCTGATAATCTTTTGCCAGCAATACGCCGCCGAAGAGTGTGACATTATTGTGCAGCCCGTAGACCAGGGTGCCGGTGATAAAATCAGAACGGCGTGAGCTGGTGGTGATGTTGCCGTCATAGCGTCCGGCCGCCACCTCATATTTCCATCCGCCGGGGCGTAACATAACCGGCAGAGAAGAGTAAGGCACCACAAACTGGCGCTCTGTGCCGTCCGCTTCGGTTACCGTGACATCATAGTCACCGGATAACCCGGCCTGCTGGATGTCATTGATATAAAACGCTCCCGGTGCGACATAGGTTTCATAAATGATGTTACCGTTCTGGCGGACAGTGACACGGGCGTTACTGTTCGCCACACCGCTGACTGCCGGGGCATAGCCGCGCATCTGGCTTGGCAGCATCTGTTCATTGGAACTGAGTTTCAGACCACGGAAGGAAAAGCCGTCAAACACATCACTGCCGGTGCTGGTTTCCCCGAGTTGTAACGAGGAACGCAGCGGCCGGATATCCCGCATCAGATAGGTATTGGTAAAGGTGGTCCGGTTCTGGCTGCCGGCGGATTCATTACGCCCGCCGCTGTATTCAAAACGGGTATGCGTGATGGTGCTGCGCAAACGCCACGGTCCGGCGTTGGCACCGGCGCGGACAGAGGCAAACAGGTTATCGTTGCGGGTTTTCAGACCTTCGTTATAGCTGTTGGTTGTCCGTCCGGCACTGAGGTTGTAGTTCATCATCAGTGCCGGGATACCGTTATCCCATAATGCGGGGTCGGCATTGCGGCTGAGTGCGGGCTGCATGGCAACCTGAGGAATACTGAGATCCAGACGCAGGCGCCCGAGCTCAAGGCGTGCGGATGCATCCGGGATCAGCGTGCTTAACTCTGTCAGCGGCAGATCTTTCGGCAGATGTTTTAATTCCGGAACCTGCGGAACATTCACTCCCCAGGTTTCCAGCTGAGCAGGGGTTATCTCCGGTGCAATCTGTCCCTGTGCATTTTTAACGAAATTAAGTGTGTACTGTCCGGTATCCTGCTGGTTAACAAAAACGGAAACCGTATATTCACCTTCCGCCACACTGCCGGCCTGAGAAAATGCAGATAAATCAACATCTGAGTTATCTCCGGCAATATTCAGAAAACCGGGGTCAAAATAATCGTCCGCCATCACCGGCGTTGTGGCCGCAAGCAGCAGCCATGCCAGCGGGCGGTAACGGAAAAACGGGCGCTGTGATGTTATGTTATTCATATTATGAGGTATTTTCATAGACTTCCTCTGGCCTGCGGATGCAGGACTCCTCCCGTTTCATCAGAAACGGGGTTATCATCTGTTTTTATTGTTGTATATGGTCAGCCGGCAGGGCGGGTGACGGTTTTGCCGGGCTTTCCGTCATCTGTTATCAGCTGCCAGCGGAGATCACCGGCGGCACCGGCAGGTAACGGCCATGACTGTTCTGAAAAAGGCGCGACCATCCGGGTATTACGCAGGTCAATATCCGTGTTTCCGGCAGACAGAGAACTGAACGTGATATAAAACGGTGACGGGTTTTTCACTGTCAGCGTATTACCGTTGCGCCGGAATACCGGCTGCTCCGCAAGCACCGCTTCATCCGCCGGCGGCAGACCGGCAGGGCGGTAAAACAGCTTCAGATTGTTCTGGGTGCTCATGATCAGACGGGTTTGCTCACCGGTTTCTGTTTGTGCCGGAATGGCATTCAGTGCCAGTGTAAATACGGATTCCCGATCCTGCGGTAATGCATTCTGAGTCAGGCGGATACGCAAGGTCAGCGCAGTATCCGGTTCAAAACGGGTTAATGGCGGCAGCACAATAAAGGGCATTTTTTCCGCTTCCCCGGTCTCATCTTCCGGTGTGCTGTCACCGTACGGCAGTACCCGGGATTGCAGCAGATACGGGCGTGGTGTGTTATTAGTCAGCGTGTAAGTGATACCGTTACGGGCATCGCCCGGATAGATAACCCGCGTATTGCTGAGCGTGATCCCATCCTGTCCCTGCGACAGGTTTCCTGCCTGTGCGGCAGTCACGGCAAACAGCAATGCGGCAGTATTCAGAAGGCAGCGGCGGATCATCATTATTCTCCTGCACTGACAGCGGCAGTGTGTATTTGTCCTATATCACCGTAATCGGTGATCACCGCCCACTGAGCCTGTGATACTGCCCCTTCTGCCGGGAAAACCGCAGAAGAAAACGGCGCTATCATCGGATTGTGATCCTGAAGACTGACATCTTTGCCATTGAATGACAGTGCCGCCAGTGTCAGGTAATAAGGGGTGGGATTATTCACCGAGACACTGCGACCCTCACGGCGGAATGTCAGCTTTTCCTGTGCCTGTTCAAAAGAGGGGGAGAGCCCCGCAGGACGGTAAAACAACTTAATCACATTGCGGATACCGACAGACACCTGTGCGCTGGTCATATTGTCCGGCGTCTCACCATTTTTGCTGACAGCGGGGATGGCGAGAAAGCTCAGCCAGAAGACAGATTCTCTGTCCGCCGGTAATTGTGCGGTGCCGTTACGGACAACCAGGGCGGTGCTCCGGCTCTCTTTTTCCAGACGATACATCGGTGGTGTCACCATAAATGGTGCGGCGGGTAATGCCGGGTTATTGCCTTCCGGGGTATTCATCACACCGGCTTTGATCAGATAAACCTGCTGACTGTTATTTTTGATAACAGCAGCGGCATTTTTGTTGTCCGCATTAAAAATAACGCGGGTTTGCGCCAGACGCAGACCACCTTCTGCTGCCTGTGCTGCAGAGAGCAGTGACAGCAGAATACATGCAGCCACCGGTAAAAATGTGCGGGATAAAAGTGAATGTTGCATAGCCGCTCCGGGATCAGTTATATAAAAAAGTGAATGTCACTGTGGCTTTGAGCTCGCCACCCTGTAATCCGGCGCCGGGTGTGCAGGCCCCGCAGGAGAGATAGCCTCTGAATTCCAGCGGGCCGTTTAACGATGTGACGTTGTTATTGCCGTCTGCCGGCCAGTTTTTGGCACTGATAGTACCGGTGACTGCCGCATTACTGTTGGCGTTAAAACGGGTATTGCCGTCTGTCGCCAGGCGTACGCCGTAACCTTTTGAGGTACTGGTTGCATCGGCAAATAATTTCACACCGTCGCTGGTGGTAATGGTATTGCCGGTAACAGCGATTTTGGGTGCCATAAAGTAGCCCTGACAACCGGCCAGTGTGATACTGAACTGGCGGTAACGCTGATCACCGGTAATCAGGTCATCCGGAAGCGGGTTACCGTTGTTATAAGGCAACTGAGCCGGCGCGGTAATTTCACAGCTGCCGCCGTAAAAGGTGGCATTAAAATTAATCGTCTGTGTGAGGCTGCCCGCCTCCGCTGTCTGAAAAGCCGCCGGGAGCAATCCTGCTGTCAGGGCTAATGCTTTGTACAGAGTATTTATTTTCATTGTTAACCCGTGGTTTCAGGAAAAACTGATGCGCAGCGGCGGTCAGTTATAAGCAAATTTAAAGGTGACATTAGCTTTCAGTTCACCGCCCTGAATATCTGCATCTGCTGCACAACTGCCGCAGCTGACAGAGGCGTTTAACGGAATGTTGCCGTTCAGTACGGATGCCATCGTGGTTGACCAGGTTTTATTGGCAGCCGTCAGTTTCAGGTCGGCGGCAAGGTTGGTACTGGCTTTAAAATTACTGTTACCGGCAAAGGTCAGCAAAATACCGTAGCCTTTGGTGCTGCTGGTATTGGTCAGGAACAGCGGCATACCGGAAGTGTTATCCACATCCCCTTCAAGGGTGATTTCCGGTGTCAGACCATAGCCTTTGCAGCCGGCCAGTCTCAGGTTGAAGGGTTCCGCCGGGCTGTTACCGGCAATAATATCTTCTGACGGGATCACCGCCCCTTTATTCACTGATACGGTGGCCGGAACGGTGATATCACAGGCCCCGCCGACAATGGTCGCTTTGAATTCGGTGGATGCGGAAGTGGCTGCCACCGCTCCGTTTGCGGCTGTCATACTCATCATCACCGGCAGTAAAACGGCAAAAACAGGTTTTCTGATAAATAACATAGTGTGAACCTTCAAAATTTACTGAAAAATAAGATTAAAAATCAGGGCTGCCGAAAATTCTCCCGGGGTCGCCGGGCCGTCCACCGGGCCGACCAGTCCGACCAGGAATGTCTCCTCTGTCCGGAAATGGTTTCCCGCATTCAGCGGTGTCAGAGCGATTTGTTTACCCCGGGCGATTGCCTTTCCGGTGTCGTAAAAATCATTCAGAGACGGTTGTGAACCGTCATACAAACGCAGCATAAAACCGGCACTGTTGGGCGCACCGTCAAGAAAAAGGGTATCTGCGTTGTAGGGGGTGTTGCCCTGTAATGTAATTTTCGGTGTCAGTTTTCCTGTCTTATCCACACAGCTGAATACAGCCTGTAATCTCTTGATTTCATGGGTTTTCAGTACGCCCTGAAAATCCGTGGTGCGCTGAGGGGTGAACTGCAATACGGACGGAATGCTCATCCCGCAGCCGATATCATCCGTAATAACGGCGGAAAGCTCGGTTGTTCCGGCCCGGAGTGCCGGAGACAGGCAGTACAGTGCCAGGCACAGCCCCGGTAACCAGTTAACGGATCTGCCCATGAAAGACCTCCGTGCCCCCGTAATCATTAATTGCTTTCCATTCCACGCTGCCCTGATGTGGTGCGCCGGGATAGATATTGCTGCTCATCGGGGCGATCATGGTATTGCCTGCTTTAATACTCAGCGGGACTTTGCGTCCGCCGGCCGTCAGGGACTTCAGGGTGACGTGATACGGGGACGGATTTGTGACCTGTAATCCGTTCCCGGCGGCAGAAAACTGCAGTGACTGCATGGCCTGCTGTGGTTTCATTTTCAGCCCGGAAGGACGGTAAAATAATTTGATAATATTGCCGGATGAAACCTGTACGGTGCCGCCGATATGGTTTTCCTGCTGTGTATTGTTTTTTTCACCCGCCGGTGTCGCAATGGCACGCAGATAAAATACCGATTCTTTGTCCTGCGGCAGTGCGGTATTTTTTTTCATAATCCGGACCTGATTGGTACTGCCGGGCTCAAGACGGAACAGTGACGGCGTGACGAGAAACGGGGTATCCGCCTGCTCACCGGCCGGTGTTTTCAGGATCTGTGCTTTGATCAGATACGGCGTCAGTGAGCCGGATGAACTGGTGATACCGACACTTTTGCCGGTGGTATCATCAGCCGCCTGAAAAATAATACGGGTGCTGTCGATGGCTATCCCGGCAACGGAGGTCGCGGAGAGCAATACCAGGCTGCTGACTGCGTGTCTGAGTAGGGTAAATTTTTCCATGCGTTTTCCGTCAGATAATTAATGGGATAAGGCAGCGCGGTGAAGCGCGCTGCCGTGGCTGACTGCTGTCAGTCAACGATATAAGCAACCAGGATCGGTGCGCTGTAAGAACCGGCAGCCGGGGTGGCGTTGGTGGTCGCCATACCGACTTTGAAGGTGTACTGTGCACTGGTCTCTTCCGCATCCAGGGTAACAGCAGCGCCTTTGCCGTTAGTGACGGTCTTACCGCTGCTGTCCTGAATCATAAAGCCGACAGTCTGGGTATCCTGGGCAACAAACACGCTCTGCTCATTGTTACCGACAGAGGTGATACCCTGGATGATCAGGTCACCGGCTTCACCTTTGGCACACCCGGTCAGGGTAACCGGCATGTCCGCCTGCTGTGTGGTGATGGCATTGGCTGCGGTGAATCCGGCATCCGCACCACCGACTTTGGTGTTGAACACACCAACATTCAGGACAGATTTACCGCCGTTGATGGTCACATCACAGGTGGTATCCGTCAGAATCCCCTGTAAGGTCACTTCTGCTGACGGTGCCGCCAGTACATTCATGCTGGTGGCAGACAGGCCGGCGATCAGGGCAGCGGAAAGTAATTTTGTTTTGAACGTCATATTGAATTCCTATCGAATAGTAATAAAAAATAAAAGAGTATCCGTGACAAAATATTCATCAGTTATTCTTAATGAATAAAATGATATTATTGTCATCGTTTTTTGTTTAATTATATTGAAGCTTTTATACAACAAATATAATGTTACTGATATTCAGCGATAAATATCAGTTGTGGAATATAGTGTCATCATCATTAAACGATGAATTAAAACTATGTTCCTTTCTGAATACTGACAGCATGTTCTTACTGTCAGTAAAGCCGCAATGAATATTCATCTGATACAAAAATTCGTCCAGTGTCGTATCCAGAGCAAGTAATATCTCAATGAGCAGATTCAGTGTCAGATGGTTGCTGCCGCGCTCATAGCGGGAGATCTGCTGCTGGCTTAATCCGGTTAAACAACCTAAGTCATAGCCTGATAAATTTCTTTCTTTCCGTAATGAACGAATAACAGCACCGGCTGCCTGATTAATGGCAGCGGAATTTCGTTTGTTATTAACGGGCATAAATAAGTGCCTTATAAGCAGATAAACAATGTTATCCGGGAATAATAATAAAAGTAATTTAATTAGTATGCCGTACCTGACCAATATAAATAATCTGTGTGGCGACGATGTTTATTTTACTCACGGTAATTGTTAATGCAATAGTCGTAATATGTGTAAAATAAGAATGGAAGAAATGTGAATAAACAGGTCATATATTGGTAAAATAGTAAATAAGCGTTACTATTCATGGTGTTCAGCATTTTTCTTTGATCTGTGTCAAAAATCACTCATTTATTGTATTGGTTTATTATGCTGTTTTTATACGTATAAGATGGCAAGGACAGATATAAACACCAAAAATACTCCGTATTAATAAAATATCATATAACGGCAATGAAAGTCAGACTAAATGTATCGGAATGTTACTATGCGGAGGCGGATGCGGGTATTGTCTGTACGCGTATGACAGGCCTTTGGGCTTTATTGCATATAACGAGTAATTTACTGTTCCTGAAATAAAGCGGCAGCATATTAACGTAATGCGCTGTTCAGAATAACCACAAATATGTTTCAGATTTAATGGTTAATTAATGATAATTATTCTTAGTTAAGAAAGATGTCAGCCGGGATAAGAAAAAAGACCACAGATTATTTAACGCTAATAATGATATATACTGACAAATGTTTGTTTTTCATGACATAAAGAAGAATTGCTTGATTAAGGCTGAAAGAGAGCAGACTATAGATAATGACATATCGTAATGTTTATCTGTAAATCCGGTATGTCATCATGCGATTTCATTTCATTGATAAGGATATCCGTATGAAAGAATTATCTGTTCGTGAATGTGAAGCTGTCAGCGGCAGCGGGTTAGCCGGTTTATTTCGTCCGGGCACCGGCAATGTATCTCCGCCGGTAACCCCGGTAACTCCGGTAAAACCCGGCGGTACATTGATTATCGGCGGCGGGATTGGTCTGGGCTTCGGAATTTTTCCGTTTATAATCGGGAAGTTTATTGGCGGAATGATTAAAATCCCGTTCTGATACAGAATAATACATAAGGTCACTGCGGTGGCCTTTTTTTATGCGGACAGGAAAGAAAAATAAAAAAAAGCCCGGACACATAGTGTGGCCGGGCGGAAAGGATATAGGTATGATAATCATGAACAGAATGGAAAGTTCATGTATGTATAATAAGGGCAGCAGTCTAAACAAAAAGACAACACAAGGCCGTTACAGACAAACCAGATGAACAGCGTGTTGTTTTATACGGTGTCACGATAAAATCAGAGGCCTGAAGAAATGGGGAATTCAGCAGCAATTGAGTTGCAATCGACACTGCGGTGCCCGGCTTGTGGTGCGGAAAAAACAGAAACGATGCCGGTAAACGCCTGTCAGTGGTTTTATGAATGTGAGCACTGCCATACATTATTAAAACCGCTTCCGGGTGACTGTTGTGTATTCTGTTCATACGGAACCGTTGCCTGTCCGCCGGTACAGGAAGCTGCGTTAACCGGAAAAAAATCCTGTTGTTGCCCGTCATCCTGAGAATAAAAAAATACCCGCACAAATGGGGTGCGGGTAAATCATATCAGAAATAGTGCCTGCAAGGTCAGGAGCAGGCCAGTAATGTGAATATCAATTAATTAAAACTGCTTATCAATATAGCCATTGATCCGGAGAAGTACAGCACAAAAACATCCTTGCTGCTATTTGCAGTATTTGCACGTAGTTGTTTTTATCAGGTCATTAAGAGACGTGTGCATGATGTTTTCTTCGTATATACAATATGTTGACGGGGTTTCGCAGTGCTTTTTTCCGGAGGAATAAAAAAGCCTCTGAACAAACGAAACCGGTTCAGAGGCGTCAGGTGTTACTTTCAGCGTGGTAACATTTTAAGAATAGTTAAGCTGCGCGAATTAGTCAAAAAATGATCCGTCAAAAAGTGTGTCATGATGTGAGGGTGAAGGAGAACGGCGTATTGAGCAGCAGTATCAATGAAAACGCCTTTCAGTATTGATATATTCCTGAAAGGCGTTCAGAGAGACAATAAGTCTGTGTTCATTTAATCATCCCATTTCGGGCTCATAACCGTGGCAAACAGACAGGATAAGATAATAAATCCGAGTGTCAGTAAAAACATATATTCTCCTTAACGTAACTTTAATCTGGTCCGATAAACATTCTCCGGAAGAGGTGATAAATCATAATGTGTTTTCATTGACTGATTCTACCGGATAAAGACGGTAACTCAATGAAAGAAAACTAATTTATTGTCATGATTTGTCATTTTTACCCGGGGTGTGCTGACAAAGAATAAAGTATGTAAATAAAAACAGCAGAAATGAAAATATCCGTCGCGGAGAAAAAAAGAGTGGCAATAAGGTATAAAGGTTGTACATTGTCTGCATGATGAATAATAAAATTGCAGTCTGTTTATCACACAATGCTTTCTGGTGGCGCACAACGTGCGGCGCCGGTTTTGTTATTCAGTTTTAATTTCAAAAATCGCCGCCGGAGTGCGGCGATTTTATTTCAGACATATTGCATTCACCCCGGCGGCCTCTTATCACGTTATAAAGAGGAAATCCTATGTCTGTTCATCACACGCAATCCGTTATTCTGACCGGCGACCGCATCACCGGACCATTACACCTCGGGCACTATACCGGCTCGCTGCAACAGCGGGTCACTCTCCAGCACACTGCAACACAATATATTCTGATGGCTGATATGCAGGGACTGACGGATAACGGCGCGCAGCCGGAAAAAGTAAACCGTTATTTTTATGATGTGGCGGCGGATTATCTGGCGGCAGGAATCGATCCCGGTCTTTCTGTGATTTGTCTGCAATCCGCGCTGCCTGTACTGGCAGAGCTGACACTGCTGTATCTCAATCTGGTGACCGTTTCCCGGCTGGAGCGCAATCCGACCGTTAAACAGGAAATTATTCAGAAGCAGTTTTCCCGCACACTGCCCGCCGGGTTTCTAATCTATCCGGTCAGCCAGGCGGCAGATATCACCGCGTTTAAAGCTGATTTGGTGCCGGTCGGGGAAGACCAGTTACCGATGATTGAACAAACCAATGAGATTGTCAGTAAAGTGAATAACATCACAGGGGAGGAATTACTGGTTCACTGCCGCGCGAAAACCGGTAAAACCGGACGTCTGCCGGGAATTGACGGTAACGGGAAAATGTCAAAATCACTGGGCAATGCGATTAATCTCTCTGTCAGTGCGGACGACCTGACCCGTGCCGTCAATGCTATGTTTACGGATCCGCAGCATCTGCGGGTGTCCGATCCCGGCCGGATTGAGGGCAATGTGGTGTTTGCTTATCTTGATGCCTTTCATCCGGATACGGCCCGGGTGGCTGAGATGAAAATCCGCTATCAGGCAGGCGGATTAGGTGACAGAGAGTGCAAAGCGGTACTGAATGAGTGTCTGCAGGCGCTGCTGGCACCTGTCCGTGAAGAGCGGGCACGTCTGATGGCGGATAAGCCTTATCTGCTCTCAGTCATCCGCAGCGGAACAGAAAAAGCGCGGGAAGTGACACAGCAGACATTGGATCAGGTAAAACGGGGGATGGGGTTACTGCTCTTCTGATTGACAGAATATGCTGATTTGGCAGGATGCGATTGATTCCCGTTTGCGTGAGGTCTATTATACGAACCATATCTGTTTTATATATGGTTTATCAGTTAAGGATTTCACGTGGGTATTGTTAAAATCTCCGATGAACTGCATGAATATCTGCGCCGGGCGAGTACAGTCATGTCCCGCTCTATCAACGCACAGGCAGAATTCTGGATCAAAATCGGAATGCAGGCTGAAATGAATCCGGATAAAACCTTCACAATGCTTGTCAGCGAAATGCTGGAAAAAGAATCTGTCAGCCGGAAAGGAGAACAGCATGAGTAGTATCGTTATAAAAACACCTGAAGAAATTGAGCTGATGCGGGAATCAGGCCGTCTGCTGGCAAGCGTTTTTGCCATGCTGGATGATTTCATTAAGCCGGGTGTTTCCACGCTGGCGATTAATGACAAAGTTGAAGATTATATTGTGAATACCCTTCAGTCACGTCCTGCCAGTAAAGGGCAGTACGGGTTTGAGTATGTGCTGAATACCTCGCTGAACGAAGTGGTGTGCCACGGTGTCCCGAAAGCGGATGAGATCGTAAAAGACAAAGATATCATTAATGTGGATATCACACTGGAAAAGAACGGCTTTATTGCGGATTCCAGCAAAATGTATGTGATGCCGGAAGCTTCACCGCTGGCACGTAAACTGGTGAAAGCGACCTATGAAGCGATGTGGGAAGGTATTCAGCAGGTGAAACCGGGTGCGACCCTGGGCGATATCGGTTCTGCCATTCAGCATTATGCGGAGTCACGCGGCTACAGTGTGGTACGCGAGTATTGCGGTCACGGTATCGGCCGTGAGATGCATGAATCCCCGCAGGTGCTGCACTATGGTGTGCGCGGTAAAGGAACGGAACTGAAAGAGGGGATGACCTTCACCATCGAGCCGATGATTAACCAGGGCGGAGCTAAAATCAAAACCAAAAAAGATGGCTGGACGGTGGTCACACGGGATAAAAAATTATCCGCGCAGTCTGAACATACTATTCTGGTCACCGCAACGGGTTATGAAGTATTAACGCTGCGTGCGGATGAAACATTGCGCTGATTTTTATCAGTATAAACAACAGAGTGTAAAAAGCCCGGCTGCGACCGGGCTCTTTTTTTATCAGAGCCGGTCAGGCTTTGACAAAGCGGAGAAACTGTTCATACAGTACACCGCCCAGTGTCTGTACGGTGTAGAGATCAGATTGCGGCAGGGTATCCACGGCGGCATGCATGCCGTGATAAATAATCATGGCGGTGATATCCGGATGTGCTGCACGCCAGTGACTGTGTTGCTCACCTTCAGCGATCAGGGCCAGCAACTGATTAAGAACCGCATTTTCGTGATCATTTCCCTGCTGGTGAAACCCCTGATGAAACAGGACATCATGCAGTTCCTGTTTCTCAGTATAAGCGGTGACAGAGCGATCACACCAGGCAGCCAGTTTGGCATCCGCATCTCCCGCAGCACAGGCATCCATCGCCTGCTGCGTTTGTGACAGAAACCAGTCCATATAACGGTGGCGCAAGGCCTCGTAAATATCCGGTTTGGCGGCAAAATAGTGGTAATAGGTTCCTTTCGCGACACCGGCCCGCGCCACAATGTCACTGACGGTGGTGGCATCAAATCCCTTTTCGAGAAACAGCGATTCGGCGGCATCCATCAGTTCATTGATCCGGACATCGGCAGGTTTAAAACGGGGCTTGTGTTCTGCTGACTGAGTCATAAATGCGCCTTTTATAACGGAAAAACCTGATTATGCCATTTCCCGGTTGTTAAGGCGAAAAAAACACGCAAATGAAATGTGTTCTCATTTCGATTGACCGTCGGTCGGTCGATGTGTATTCTGCCTGTGAGAAAGGAGAACATCATGAACCGACTTCGTTATTTTGCCGTTACCACCGCGATTTGCCTGGGTACCTTTATGGCAACGCTGGATATCAGTATTGTGAATGTGGCGCTCCCGGCCATTCAGCATGATTTACAGGCACCGATGGTGTCACTGCAATGGCTGATAGATGCTTATGCTCTGTGTTTATCTGCACTTATTCTGTCAGCCGGGCCGCTGAGTGACCGTTACGGGCGCAAAAAAATGTGGCTGGCAGGTGTGCTGATTTTTACTCTCGGCTCACTGCTCTGTGCAATGGCGGGGACATTACCGCTGCTGCTGGCGGGACGGGTTGTGCAGGGGATTGCGGCGGCGTTACTGATCCCCGGCGCATTGTCGCTGATCACGCATACCTTTGCTGATAACCAGCAGCGTATCCGTGTGATTGGTATCTGGTCGTCCGTCAGTGCGCTGTCGCTGATTACCGGGCCGATCCTCGGCGGCGTGCTGGTGCATACTACCGGCTGGCAGGGGATATTTCTTATCAATATTCCGATCGGTATTATCACGTTTCTGCTCGGGCAGTACGGCATCAGTGAAAGTGCGGACCCGGAAAAAGCAGCGTTTGATCCAGCCGGGCAACTGCTGAGTATTGCGGCTCTGGGCTGCGTGACGTACGGACTGACGGAAGCGGGTACTCATGGCTGGCTGCACCCGCTGACGCTGTTCACTGTCACCGGCGGGATTATTTTTCTTTTATTATTCCTGTACACCGAAAACCGGGTGGCAAAACCGCTTCTGCCGCTGGCGGATTTCAGGCGCCGGGAGTATCTGCACTACAATCTGGCCTCGTTTGTGATTGGTTTTGCGGCCTATACCAATGTGTTTTTTATCGCGCTGTTTTTACAGAAAGCGCAGGGCTGGAATGCCCTGGAAGCAGGATGGCGGATGTCGCCGGAGTTTATCGCCATGGCGCTGTTTGCATTTTCATTCGGACGGATCGCCCGCAGGCTGAGTATCCGTCTGATCCTCGGCACCGGTCTGCTGCTGACAGCGGCAGCGTGCGGACTGATGACACTGCTGACACCTGATACACCGTATCTGCTGACGGGGCTGATGTTGTTTATGCTCGGCACCGGTATGGGGTTATCGATTCCCGCCACCGGCGCACTGATTATGCACGCGGCTGACCCGGCCCGTTCCGGTGTGGCCTCGGCGACACTGAATATGATGCGCCAGACCGGTATGACACTGGGGGTGGCGCTGCTCGGAACACTGATGATTCAGCGGGCGGTCACTATTGCGCAGCACCGCAAGTTACCGGATGCAGAGCAGATGATCACCGGCGCACAGTCCGGGGAACTGACGTCAGCCGTGCAGCATACGGTTTATGAGGCGTTTGCGGGCGGATTTAATCTGGCCATGGCGGGCGCAGCATTATCGGCAGTATGGGTATTTATCCTGATATTTTACCCCCGCCGCCGCAAAATACCGCAGGAAAACGGGAAAATAACCTTATAACAGAGTGGGTATATCCGTGGCATGTATTTTGTGATTTATTAATCTGAACACAAAATAATAAAAGACAGCAGTAAACTTGCACACACCACGGAGGCGTTATGTTTGAAAATCTGGGCATACTGAATATCGGTACTTATATTATCGGCGTTATCTTTATTATTCTTGTGCCGGGGCCGAACTCGCTGTATGTCCTGAAATCCAGTGCGACATTCGGGTATAAAAAAGGTTACCAGGCCGCACTGGGGGTATTCACCGGCGATGCGGTGCTGATCATTCTGTCATTTCTGGGGGTGGCATCGGTTATTAAAGCCTCTCCGGCATTATTTACCGCTGTACGTTATCTCGGTGCGGCGTATTTATTGTATCTGGGACTGAAAATTCTCTATGCCACGTTTATGCAAAAACAGGGGCATCATGAGGATAAGCCGCTGAAAGCGGAAAATGCGTTTAATAAAGCGCTGCTTCTGAGCCTGACAAACCCGAAAGCGATTCTGTTTTATGTCTCTTTCTTTATCCAGTTTATTGATTTTAATTATGCACATCCCGCGGTGAGTTACGGCGTGCTGGCACTGATACTGGAAACGGTCAGCTTTCTGTATCTCTCCTTCTTAATTTACAGCGGTACTAAATTATCGCAGTTTTTCCGCCATAAAAAGCAGGCGGCGAAAGTGGGTAACAGCACCATCGGACTGTTTTTTATGGGATTTGCTGCGAAACTGGCACTGTTTACTGCGTAAAGAAACTGCCTGTCCGGCAAAAGTGACGTTATACTGTGCCTGATTTTACACAAGCAGGTATTAACGTGACTGACAGTACAACACCTTATAATAATGATGAATTCTGGATGAGACAGGCGCTGGCGCTGGCGGAAGAGGCTGCGCTGGCCGGGGAGATCCCGGTCGGGGCGGTGCTGGTAAAAGATAACCAGCGTATTGCCGGTGGTTTCAATCAGCCGATCCTCAGTCATGATCCGACAGCTCACGCTGAAATTATCACGCTGCGCGGGGCGGGAGAGGCGCTGGAAAATTACCGCCTGACGGATGCCACACTGTATGTCACCCTTGAGCCGTGCATGATGTGTGCCGGTGCGCTGATCCACAGCCGGATAAAACGTCTGGTTTACGGCGCGGCAGAGCCCAAAACCGGCGCAGCAGGGTCATTTATTGATTTACTGACCTTACCTCGGCTGAATCACTATATGGAAGTCACAGGGGGCGTACTGGCTGAGGAGTGTTCGGTGATGCTCAGTGAATTTTTCCGCCGCCGCCGGGCGGAGAAAAAAGCCCTGAAAAAACAGAATGCGGACAGTCAGCAGACTGAGGGTGAGTGATCAGTCTGGTGCGGCAGAGGTCAGAACCTCTGCCGTTTCTTCTTCCGGCTGCTGTAAGCGCAGCTCTTCCTGATGTAAATCGAGATAGCCCTGTAAACTGAGCTGATAGCGGCGTACCCCCTCCACATATCGGTAAGCTTCATAGCCGCGCGCATAACCGTACGGCAGTGACTGATAATAGGCTTTTTTGCTCAGCAGCGGCAGACGGGATTTCACATCCAGCCAGCTGTCCGGGTCCGCACCCTGCATTTCAGTCAGTTTACGGACATCCAGCATATGGCCGTAGCCCATATTATAAGCCGCCAGCGCAAACCAGATTTTTTCATCTTCCGGGATGGAATCCGGCAGTTTATCCATCAGATAATTAATGTAAGTCCCGCCGCCTTTGATGCTCTGCTCGGGGTCGAGCCGATCTTCAATACCGAAGAAATCCGCCGTCGGCCGTGTCAGCATCATGATACCTCGCACACCGGTCGGTGATGTGGCGGTCGGGTTCCAGTGTGATTCCTGCCAGGCAATCGCCGCCAGTACCTGCCAGTCCATTTTTCCCGCGTATTTTTCAAATAACGGACGGTAAGTGGCCAGCTGGGTATTGATAGCATTGATAAAGGTTTTGGTATCCACATAGTTAAACTGATTCATGTGGCTGAAATATTTTTCTTCCAGACGCGCTAAAGTGTCGGTTTCCCGTGTCTGGTTAAAGAAATCGAGCAGGGCGGCGTGCAGGCTGCTGTCATCACTGCGCTTCAGATACCAGGTCAGCGGCTGGTTTTCCGTAATTTCAAAGGCGACAGTAACATTCGGGTGAATATGCTGCTCTTGTGCCACGCTGACAGAATCGCTGATGACATAGTCAATCTCGCCTTTTGCCAGGCGCTGAAGAAGATGATTGCTGTTTTTATCTGCAACCTCGCGGATCTCCAGATCCGGGTATTTTTCCGCTTTGAGCTGGCGGAGCAGGCGGGCATGCGAACTGCCGGCGGTGACCCAGACCGGTGAGCCGAGATCACCCAAATCCCGCGGACGTTTGTTACCCATGCGGTAGATAAGCTGCTGCGCGACAGTGTAGTAAGCCGGGCCGGTCAGGGCGGTTTCCAGGCGGTCTTCATTGTAGATAAGCCCGGCAGCGAGCAGATCGGCGTCGTTACTGGCAAGATCGCTGAACAGGTCATTAACGCTGTCGCGCTCCTGCACCACCAGTTTCACACCGAGGTAGTCGGCGAAACGCTGCGCCAGCTCGTAATCAAAGCCGCTGGCCTGTCCCTGCTTATTAAAGCTGATAAGCGGCGAAGTGATCGCGCTGACACGCAGTTCTCCCCGCGCAAGAATACGGTTGAGCTGCGGCTGCTGGGACGGCCAGCTGATATTGATGGCGATCAGCGCCGCAGCGAACAGCGCGACGACGACGATGACGACATAATTTAGCTTTTTATGTACCAAAGGCGCATCTCACCGGTTACACAAAAGAGTTCATTCAGAGGCATAAATTACCATGGTTATATTTCCAGTAATCGGACATTTTGCTCAACATTTTGTCACGGTGCAACTTTATTCCGCTTTTCCGGGCTGAAATCCGGAAAAATTCCCTCCCGGAAAAAACGTCACGCAAACGGTTTCGTCGGCGTCAGTATTGCTCTATAATGTGCCCGTTTCCCCTCCGGGCCGATGGCTCTGCGTGTTAAAAAGAGAGAACTGACAATTATGGAAATTTTGCGTGGCTCACCTGTGTTATCTGCGTTTCGCGTATCAAAATTTATCAGCGCGTTCACTGAACACCACCTGCCGGTGACCAACATCTATGCGGAATATGTGCATTTTGCTGATCTTTCCGCACCTCTGACCGACGATGAGCACACCAAATTACAGCAGTTGCTCCGTTACGGCCCGTCACTGGCGGAACATGCACCGGAAGGGGTTCTGTTTCTTGTCACACCGCGTCCGGGGACATTATCGCCCTGGTCGTCAAAAGCCACCGATATTGCGCACAACTGCGGTCTGTCAGCCGTTACCCGGCTGGAGCGGGGAATTGCCTACTATATTACTACCACAGGGCTGACTGAGAATGAACATCAGCAATTGAGTACACTGCTGCATGACCGTATGACAGAAACTGTTTTCAGTGAGCTGTCGCAGGCTCAGGCGCTGTTTGCCCGTCATGAACCGGCCCCGCTGACCGTGATTGATCTGTCCGGACAGGGGCGTGCGGCACTGGAAAAAGCCAATATTTCGCTGGGGCTGGCGCTGGCGGAAGATGAAATTGATTATCTGGCGGATGCATTCACCGGGCTTGGCCGCAACCCGTCTGATGCGGAACTCTATATGTTTGCTCAGGCAAACTCTGAACACTGCCGCCACAAGATTTTTAATGCGGATTGGGTGATTGACGGCGAAGAACAGCCGAAATCCCTGTTCAAAATGATTAAAAACACCTTTGAAAAGACCCCGGATCATGTGCTGTCCGCTTATAAAGATAACGCGGCAGTGATGGAAGGCTCGTCCGTCGGGCGCTTCTTCCCGGAAGGGGATGATCGCAGCTATCAGTATCATCAGGAAGAAACACATATCCTGATGAAAGTGGAAACCCATAACCACCCGACCGCTATTTCCCCGTGGCCGGGGGCGGCAACCGGCTCCGGTGGTGAAATCCGTGATGAAGGCGCGACCGGGCGCGGCGCCAAACCGAAAGCGGGGTTGACCGGATTTTCGGTTTCCAACCTGCGCATTCCGGGCTTTACCCAGCCGTGGGAGCAGGATTTCGGCAGACCGGACCGTATTGTCAGCGCGTATGACATCATGACCGAAGGCCCGCTCGGCGGCGCGGCATTTAATAACGAATTCGGCCGTCCGGCACTGCTCGGGTATTTCCGTACGTATGAAGAGAAAGTCAGCAGCCACAACGGCGAAGAACTGCGCGGCTACCATAAACCGATTATGCTGGCGGGCGGTATCGGCAACATCCGTGCTGACCACGTGCAGAAAGGGGAGATCCCGCCGGGCGCGAAACTGATTGTATTAGGCGGCCCGTCGATGAATATCGGCCTGGGCGGCGGTGCTGCATCCTCTATGACATCCGGTCAGTCAGATGCAGATCTGGATTTTGCGTCCGTGCAGCGCGATAACCCGGAAATGGAACGCCGTTGTCAGGAAGTGATCGACGCCTGCTGGCAACTGGGTGATAACAACCCGATTCTGTTTATCCACGATGTGGGCGCAGGCGGCTTGTCCAACGCCATGCCGGAACTGGTCAGTGACGGCGGGCGCGGCGGGCGTTTTGAGCTGCGCGATATCCTCAGCGATGAGCCGGGCATGAGCCCGCTGGAAATCTGGTGTAATGAATCCCAGGAACGTTATGTGCTGGCGGTGTCGCCGGAGCAACTGCCGCTGTTTGAAGCACTGTGTCAGCGTGAACGTGCACCGTATGCGGTGATTGGTGAGGCGACAGAAAAACGTGATCTGATCCTGAATGACAGACATTTTGATAATCAGCCGATTGATATGCCGCTGGATATCCTGCTGGGGAAAACCCCGAAAATGCGCCGCGATGTTACGACGCTGACCGCAGAAGGCACACCGATTGATCGTCGTGATATCAATCTGCATGAAGCGGTAAAACGTGTGATGCATTTACCGGCGGTTGCGGAAAAAACCTTCCTGATCACCATCGGTGACCGTACGGTGACCGGTATGGTTTCCCGGGATCAGATGGTCGGCCCGTGGCAGATTCCGGTGGCGGACTGTGCAGTGACGACCGCCAGCCTCGACAGCTACTACGGCGAGGCGATGTCAATCGGTGAGCGTGCGCCTGTTGCCTTACTGGATTTTGCCGCATCTGCGCGGATGGCCGTGGCGGAAGCGCTGCTGAATATCGCCGGTGTGCAGATCGGCGATATCAAACGCATTAAATTATCCGCTAACTGGATGGCGGCAGCCGGACATCCGGGGGAAGATGCCGGGTTATATGCGGCCGTGAAAGCCGTGGGTGAGGAGTTATGTCCTGCGCTCGGCCTGACTATCCCGGTCGGTAAAGATTCAATGTCGATGAAAACCCGCTGGAATGAGCAGGGTGAAGAGCGCGAAATGACCTCGCCGCTGTCGCTGGTGATCACCGCATTTGCCCGCGTGGATGATGTGCGCCGGACGGTGACTCCGCAACTGCGTGCGGATGTGCCGAACCGTCTGCTGCTGGTGGATCTGGGTGAGGGCCGTAATACCCTCGGTGCGACTGCGCTGGCTCAGGTGTATCGTCAGCTGGGGCAGAAAGGGGCAGATCTGCGCAATCCGCAGGCGTTGCGCGCATTCTTTGATACCATGCAGACGCTGGTTCGGGATGAAAAACTGCTGGCGTATCATGACCGCTCGGACGGCGGTCTGTTTGTCACCCTGGCGGAAATGGCGTTTGCCGGACACTGTGGCGTGAATGCAGATATCAGTGCGTTTGATGAAGATATTCTCGGCGCGCTGTTTACCGAAGAGCCGGGTGCGGTGCTCCAGGTGCGTGAAGCGGATCTGGATGCAGTTGTTCAGGCCTTTACCGATGCCGGGCTGGCTGACATGCTGCATGTTCTCGGTGAGGCCGTGCCGGGGGATGATTTCATTGTCCGCAGCCACAATACCGAAGTCTATCACCAGTCCTGTCGTGAACTGCGTATTATGTGGGCGGAAACCACCTGGCAGATGCAGCGCCAGCGTGATAACCCGGCCTGTGCCGATGAAGAGCATGAAGCGAAACAGGATCCGGCAGACCCCGGTCTCAACGTGGTACTGACGTTTGATCAGAATGAGGATATCGCCGCCCCTTATATTGTAAAAGGTGTGCGTCCGCGGGTTGCGGTACTGCGTGAGCAGGGTGTTAACTCCCATGTGGAAATGGCAGCTGCGTTCCATCGTGCCGGTTTTGATGCTATCGATGTGCATATGAGTGACCTGCTGAACGGACATCTTCCGCTGAACAGTTTTCAGGCGCTGGTCGCCTGCGGCGGCTTCTCGTACGGTGATGTGTTGGGGGCCGGTGAGGGCTGGGCGAAATCGATTCTGTTTAATCCGCAGGTGCGGGATGAATTTGCGCAGTTCTTTGCGCGCCCGGACACCTTATCTCTCGGGGTATGTAATGGCTGTCAGATGATGTCAAATCTGCGCTCACTGATTCCGGGAGCCGGTTTATGGCCGCGCTTTACCCGTAACCGCTCTGAGCGTTTTGAAGCACGTTTCAGTCTGGTTGAAGTGGCAGAAAGTCCGTCACTGCTGCTGAGCGGTATGGCCGGTTCACGGATGCCGATTGCGGTTTCTCACGGTGAAGGGCTGGCGGAATTCCGTGATGAGGCGCATCAGCAGGCACTGATGCAGCGCGGCCTGGTGGCACTGCAATATGTGGATAACTACGGTCAGGTCACTGAACGCTATCCGGCTAACCCGAACGGCTCACCGGCCGGTATCACGGCGGTTACCACCGATGACGGACGTGCCACCATTATGATGCCGCATCCTGAGCGGGTCTTCCGGACTGTCAGTAACTCATGGCATCCGGAAAACTGGGGCGAGGACGGTCCGTGGCTGCGGATCTTCCGTAATGCCCGTAAACAATTAGGCTGATAAACAGGCGGGTATGACTTTTCAGTTTTACCCGCTTTTTTTACTTACCACAATCATATTACCGCAATAATACATTCCCTCTGCCTCTGTCAGTTGCTGAACAGAATTGATAACCGTTATTTATTAGTTCCCGCCTGAATACAAACATAAATAATAAGATAATCTATTTAAAAATAGTATTTTAGCCAGTTTAAAATTCCACTGTATCGATATTGCCATCCAATAACATTCAATAATTATTTTATCAGTAATGTGATGAAACATAGTTTCATTATCATTTTTTTCGTTGAATACGTAGTTTCACCATGTTAGCATTCGCAAACAACAATGATAATACGAATAACTATCATTTGCTTTCAAATAAAGTTAACCCAATGAAAAATACAGATAAATTACTTATTGCAGCTATTACAGGCAGTTCATTTTGTAGTTTTTATATACATGCAGCTCAATATAACCCCGATAACCATATTAAGGTTGCGGTTAAATCGGATGCACACGCAGAGACAGATGATCCTCTGTCGTCTCAAACGATAACAGAGCAGGAAATAAAGGATTCACCATCATCTAATAGTAACCTGAGTGATTATTTGAAAGCCGTCCCCGGTGCCCGTGTGGAGAGTAAATCAGAAACAGGGTTTACCAATGGTGAGATTAAACCGCTCTCTGTTTCCATTAACGGTGCGCCTTCAGAACAGACGGCGTATATGATAGACGGGGTAAATATTAATAACGATATCGACCCGGCTTCCTCCTTATTTGATGGCACCATGGGCGTCAATCCGAATAAGAGTTCAGAGCAGGCTTATTTCTTTGATGCAAAACTGCTTTCGGGAATAACGGTTTACAGTAATAACGTTCCGGCAAACCTGGGCGGATTTACCGGCGGGGCAGTTGTGGCGGAAACCCGGCAGTACAGCGGGGAAAATCACGCATCAGTCAGTTACCGTACCACCCGGTCTTTCTGGGCATCATTAAAAGCGGATGAGACGGTAAAAGAAGCACTGGATAAAAAAGTTCCCAACGGAATGAATGCAGAATTTCAGCCCGTTTATAAAAAAGAATTCTTTAATCTGACGGCGGAATACGGATTAACGGAGAATACCGGTATGGTATTCGGCTTCAGCCGCCGTGATTCTGATATCCGTCAGACCCGGATGCTGAATTCGAAAGGGGAGACGGATAACCGTAATCACACCCGCCGTTCCGATAATATGCTGGTCAATTTTAACTGGACACCGGATACCGGCCGGACGCTGGAAGCCGGGTTCCGTATGTCAGATTATAAAGAGGGTAAATTTTACGCCAATAATATTGATAATAACGTCAATGATACCCATCAGGCTTACGGTACGACGATCCGGTATATTCAGTCTGTGCCGGGCGGTAAGCTGACATCGACGGCAGCGTATGACAAGTTTTCCGATAAACGCCGTTCCAACAGTACCGAAGCCAGTGTGGTGACTGACCTGGATACCGGTCTTGATTTCGAGGAAGGCGGATATGGTAACAGTCAGCTGACGCAGGAAAATATCAATTTAATTCTGGATTATAATACTGACCCCGTATTCTTCGGAAATACAGAACACGTTTTCAATACCGGAGCCGATTACCGTCATACGGCATATGCGTTTAAGCGGGATGACGATGTTCACTCAACGGTATCATTTATTGACAGTACCGGCCGGGATGTTCTTTTAAGTGAACTGACCGCGTCAAAAGGAACCGTAAATACCTCTCACCAGAATTATGCGCTTTATGCTCAGGATACGATTAAAACCGGTGATTTCACATTCCGTCCCGGTTTACGCCTGGAGCGGGATAATTATTTAAGTAACACAAATATCGCTCCCCGTTTTACGGCTTACTGGCAGGCATTACCGGATACCCGGTTTAAGTTCGGACTTAACCGTTATTACGGACGTTCATTTGCCACGATGAAGTTATCCGGAAAAATACTGGAACTGAATCAGGATCGTACCCGGGATTACCGTTCACTGTCACATTTAAGTACACCGCATTCAGATGAATTGAACTTCGGGGTTAATCAGGACTGGAATAACTGGCGTATTTCCGCGGATTATACATACAGAAAGTATAAACAGCGGATTGTGGTTAAGCGCAGTACTCAGGATGATAAGAAAGTTGATTCATTCACCAACGGTGATGATTTTAATGCTCAGATTTATACACTGCAAATAACCAATAAAACACCGTGGACTCTTGGTGCAACAGAGTGGAATACCACATTAGGTGCTGACTGGCTGAATACCGGCAGAGCCGATCTTGAGAAAACATTAGATCCGGATGAAGCGGTTATTCTTGATGGCCGTCTGATGTCCCGTGCTCAGATGGAAAAAGAAGTCAATAATAATGAAGAGGAGTGGATGGTCCGTCTGGGTGTTGATATGAAGATCCCGGATAATAATATTACCTGGTCGAATAAATTTTATATTAAAGCACCGGTCCATTCTTATGCGGAAACCAACAGTACGGATGATATTACTGTTTATAAAACGCAGAACTTCGGAACGCATACTCAATGGGATACCAGCCTGAGCTGGCAGCCGGCTGTTTACGGTTCACATCAGCTCTATTTCCGTGCCGAAGTACTCAATGTGCTTAACCAGGTCAGGAAAATGGAAAATAAAGGCTACAGTTCAAATGAGTACGGAATTTATACTCCGGGACGTGAATTCTGGCTTGAAGTCGGTTATGAATTTTAATTGAGACATAAGCAACTGCCGGCGGAAAATTTTGTTTTCTGCCGGCAGGCCCATGGCAAATCATTGTATGAATAGTAAATCCGAATTAAATAAAAATAAATTTATCAAACAGGTCTGGAGCCTGGCTTGTCCGTACTGGAAAAGCCGGGAATGGAAAATAGCCTGGCCGCTGATTATTTCTGTTATTGCACTTAATTATATTGTTGTTGAAATTGCGGTGAAATACAGCGACTGGAACCGTGATTTTTTTAATCTGATGCAGAATAAGGACTGGGATAATTTCTGGCCGATGCTGAGTCAGTTTGTTCTGATCATGGCGGTTTATTCTTCTGTCGATCTTATTGAAGAATATTTGCGCCGGACATTACGTATCCGCTGGCGGGGCTGGCTGACAGAGCGGTTTCTTACGCAGTGGCTGAGCCATAAGCGTATTTACCGGCATCAGCTTTTATATAAAGAGAGTGATAACCCGGATCAGCGTATTGCTCAGGATATAAAAGAATTTTGCGATCAGACATTGCAGCTGGGTCTGGGATTACTGCGGACTGTCACCAGTCTGGTGTCTTTTACCGTTATTTTATGGAATCTTTCCGGAACACTGACATTTGAACTGGGCGGAATGACATGGGTAATACCGGGATATATGGTGTGGGTGGCAATACTGTATTCCGTTATCGGTACATGGCTCACCCATAAAATTACCAGAAAACTGATCCCGCTGACATTTCAGCAGGAAAAATGTGAAGCCGATTTTCGTTTTCATCTGATGCGGGTAAAAGAATACGCGGAATCGATCAGTTTTCTGCGCGGTGAAAAGGCGGAATTGTCCTCATCAAAACGGTTATTCGGGAAAATATGGCAGAACTGGCAATATCTGACCGGAATGAAAATGAAATATCAGGCCTTTAACAGCGGATATAATGAGGTCGCCCGCATTTTCCCGTATCTGGTGGCATCGCCGCGGCTGATGAGCGGCAGTCTGCAACTCGGCGATATGATGCAGACCGCAACCGGATTTTACCGGGTACAGGAAGCATTCAGCTGGTTTGTCGATTCTTATGAGTCAGTGGCAAACTGGCGGGCAGTCACCGGGCGTCTGGTGACATTCAGTTCGCAGCTGGATTCTATTACCGGCACCGGCACAATCCGTCAGTCTGATTCTCCCGAATGGTCTGAGTTATCGGTATTTTTACCGGATAACCGGCCGGTTCAGGAAAATATGTCCGGTGCTTTTCCGGACAGCGGCGCAATTACAGGCCCGTCGGGATGCGGGAAAAGTACATTCCTGCGCACACTCGCCGGATTATGGCCGCATTATAAAGGTTCATTATCCATGCCCCCGGATAATAACTGCATGTTTATTCCCCAGAAACCGTATTTACCGGAAGCCACATTGCGGGAAATTTTAATATATCCCCATATTCACGGGGAATATGACGATGCATTGCTGGCCGGTGCATTAACGGATGTGGGACTCAGTCATTTTATTCCTGAACTGGATACAGGGAAAAACTGGCAGCACACATTATCCGGCGGAGAACTCCAGAAAATAATGCTGGCGCGGTGTCTGATACAAAAACCGGCCTGGCTGTTTCTTGATGAGGCCTTATCTGCACTCGATGAGGAGAATTATAAAACACTGAGCCGGTTACTCAGGGAAAAACTGGCTCACAGTCATATTATCGAAATATCTCACAGGGAAGACGTGAGAAATGATAAGCCCGGGTTGATTTTATGAAAAGAATACTACTGATAACCGGCATGTTATTTATTCTGGCCGCCTGTTCCGGTCAGCAGACTCAGGTTAATGACCTGCTGAAAATGAAAACACTCCGGTATGACCCGGCAATAGAAACCGGCACGCTGAATAACGGATTCCGTTATTTTCTGGCGGAAAACAGCACACCGGAGAAAAAAGTGTATATCCGGCTGGTTGTTAATGCCGGGTCAATGAATGAGGATGATGACCAGAGAGGCGTTGCACATATTGTCGAACATATGGCATTTAACGGAACAACGCATTTCCCCGGTAATAAGCTGATCCGTGACCTGGAAAAAGCGGGATTAAAATTCGGTATTGATATTAATGCATTTACGGATTTTGAAAATACCGTCTACACATTAAATCTGCCGGACAATGACCCGGCAAAAATTAACCTTGCACTGGACATTATTGCTGACTGGGCAGGGCGGGTAACCATAAATCAGGCGGATCTGGATGCAGAAAGGGGCGTTGTTCTGGAAGAATGGCGTGCCAGACTGGGCGCCATGCTGAGACTGGGGGATAAAAAAAGCGCCATTGAGATGGCGGGGTCGCGCTATGCATTACGTGACCCTATCGGTGATGCGGAAACAATACAGCATGTCAGCCGTAAACGGGTGGCTGATTTTTATTATCGCTGGTACAGACCGGATAATATGTCTCTGGTGGTCGCCGGGGATATTAATAAACAACACATCCTGTCTCTGCTGAAAACAAAATTAACAATGCTTCCGGTCAGAAAAGATCCGCCTGAGGTGATTGATTATTCTGTACCGTTGCCGGAACACTGGCGTGCGGCTTTTGTTCATGAAGATGAAATCCGGACACCGGCGGTGGAAATCAGTTTTTTCAGTCCTTATCTGGAGGATTATTCACTGACCCGTTATAAGGATGACCTGGTTAATCAGATTATGACCCGGCTGATAAATATCCGGTTACAGCATCTGGAAAAAGAGAATGATGAGTTTATCAGTACCGCAAATTATTACTCTTCAGCGACCGGACGGGAAACCATACAATCTGTATTTTCCCTGCAATTATCAGATGAAAAATATGATGAAGCCACGCTGAGTATTTTTAATTTTCTTGCTGCTGTTGAGCAGCAGGGTTTTACACAGGCTGAGCTGGATGAAGAGCTTGAGCGGTTAACTCGGCTTAATGAAAAACAGAAAGATAAAACCATCTACAGTATTGATCTTGCGGCGGATATGATGACGGCGGCAGCCAGCCATCAGCTGCTTGCAGGGCAGAATGATAAATTTCTTCTTAATCGCTATTATCTGAAAAATATCACCTTAGCCGATGTGAACAGCGCATTTCATACGATGACAGCCGTGAAATCCCGGCTGGTGATGATCACGCATCCGGAGAAAATACAGCCGCAGGCCATGGATGCGGCAGCACTGGAAAAAAGCTGGATTGAAAGCCACCGGTTACCACAGAAAAAATGGGACCCGGCCGCAGAACAAATAACGGAACTACCGGATATTAATGTCACGGCCGGTAGTGTGAAACTTATCAGAACGGTTGAAGAATATAATATCAGGGAATATCAGCTGAGTAACGGCAGCCGGTTAATCTATCAGTACAATAATGATAATCCGGGAAAAGTGTTCTTTAAGGCGCTGACACCCGGCGGATTACGGTCAGTACCGGATGGTGATTATCATGCGTTGCGGATTGCTGTCAGCCTGACGGATGAAACCGGTTTTGGCCGTTATCCGCTATCCGCATTACAGGCTGTTTTTAATAAAAGTCCGGTGGTGATGTCAACATTACTGGATGAGCATCAGCAGGGTTTTTCCGGCTGGGCAGAGACGGATAACCTTGAAAAAATTCTGACGCTTTTTCATCTGAAATTAAATGAAAGCCGGGTAACGGAAAAAGTATGGCATAAATATAAATCAGAAACGGATAAACAGCTGGCTGAGAATAATAAGGACAGTCAGCATCTCTTTATGCAGAAAATATCATCACTGCGTTATCCGGGAAAACATACCATATATGATGCCACACAGCAGGATCTTGACGCACTGAGTGCGGAAAAACTGACGCAATTGTATGAACGTTATATCAGTAATAAAACCGATTTTACGTATTTTATTACCGGTGATATTCAGCCCCGCGATGCGGAAAAAATTGCAGGAAAATATCTGGCATCTGTTGGTGTAAAAAAAGATGGCAGAAAACCCGTTGCGATTGAAGCCGGAACACCGGAAACACCATTAATTGTCAGGGGATTACAGGAGCCGCGGGCGGAGGTGGAGATCTATCTTGTCCGCAAAAATAGCTGGCGGCCGGATAATGCCTATTATCTGGAGATCGGCGGCGAGCTGATTCAGGAAAAACTGCGGGAAAAATTACGTGAGGAAGCATCGGGTGTCTACAGTGTCACCGCATGGTTCTGGCACAACCCGTCTGAAATACAGGATGAGGGACGGATCATGTTCACCTGTGCACCGGAACGGGTGGATGAACTGATTACCCTGAGTGAACGCGTGCTGACGGAATTTGAGCACAACGGGATTGATCGGCAGGTATTCAGAAATAAAATCATACAGAGCCGCGATATTCTTGAGCGAACCCGTAAATCGGTTACCGGCATACTGGAAGATATTGAACGCAGTTATATGCTGACCGGCGGCCCGTTATTAATCGGCGCTTCACTGCGGGCAAATGAAAAGGCATCTCCGGAAGAGACTGAAATGGTTTTACAGGACTTTTTACGTCATGCCGGAAAATTCCATGCGGTATTACTGCCTGCGGAGTAATCAATGAATCGCTGCAAACTGGCCGGTTTATTCTTTTCTCTGTGTCTTCACGGCGGACTGCTTATTTTTTTATTCTGTATCAGCCGGGCTGATTACGCGGAGAACGGCAATATCCGGACGGATAACCGCAGTGCCATGTTATTGCTGCCTGCGCCGGAAAAGGCGGAGGAACACTCTCCGGATATACCGGAACAGGGCGCGGAAAGCCCGTTGCCGGTGATAAGCCCGGCAGCGGATAAAAAATCAGAATGGCAGGCGGAAAAAAACAGAAAAAAACGTGAGAATAAACCGCGGCAGAAAATTAAAAAGCCGGTTACTGCACCGCGGCATGATAAAGATGTGCATAAACCGGCAGAGGTTCCGGACACCGGTTTACAGTCATCTCTGTCGGCCGGAAATCATAACCTGACAACCGCCGATACCGTTGCCGGGCAGCAGAGTGACGACGACCTGTGGTTATACCGGGAAAAAATGCGCAGAGAGATCCTGCGGTATATTTATTATCCTGCCAGAATCAGAAAGGTCAGTACTGCCGTTGATATTAATGTCAGTATTTCCGGAACCGGCGCACTCTCTGACCCCGTGGTGATCAGAAGTTCGGGGAACCGGATACTGGATAAAATTGCGCTCGGTGCGGTCAGTCAATATCAGCCGGTGGGAATTCCGCCGCCGGGGTTAGACAAAAGCATTGTCCTGACGGTGGATTTTATTAAGTAAACAGCGTGTTTTTTGCATATCCGGTATAAAAAATCATCTGTGTCATAAAATAACGACAGTCATCATTTTTAATGTCTCCAAAAGGAGACATCTAATGCATTGATATTTAAAGAGGTAAAAAAGAGCAAAAAAGACTGTCGCAAATCAGAGACGTTTTTTCACAAAACAACGGGAAAACCGGGAAATAATTCGGTTGCGACAGTATCCGTAAAATATCAGAAGGATAATATTAAATATTTTTCCTTTAATAACATGGTGTTAATTTTTAATTTTGAAAGTTGGCACGGCAGTTGCAATATCTTCTTCAGTTGCTCATTCAATTTTTTATGTCGGCCCGCAATATGGCGGAAACATGCCACATAAGCCCGGGAATGATGCCAGAGTAAGGTGCCTACCGTCCGTTAATACCGATAATTGCGCAAGCTTTATCAGACACAGGGCGACACGTTGAGTGAGGCACCACCTTAATCTCACTGACGGGACGGCAGGAAACTGTCGTCCCGTCATCATTTTATACCTTCCCTGCATTCTTTCTGTTCTCTTTTTCTCACTGATGCACGCTGATCCTTTTCTCTTATCCCGGAACCGGTTAGCATCATGGACATGACAACAGGTTAAGAGATGATAATCTTGAAAAAATGGCGATTATTTCCGCGTTCGCTGCGTCAGCTGGTTGTGGTGGCATTCTGTCTGGTTCTGCTGCCGTTGCTGGGACTGGCCTGGCAGGCGTATCAGAGTTTTGATGAGCTGAGTAATCAGGCGGCGCAAATCAGTATTTCAACAGTACAGGATGCGCGGCGCAGTGAGGAAATGTCGAGCCTGGCGCTGGAAATGGAGCGCAGCTACCGCCAGTACTGTGTGCTGGGAAATGAAACCCTGAAAAATGTCTGGCATAAACAGTATCTCAGCTATGAGAACTACCTCACCCGCCAGAAACAATCCACGCCTGATCCGCGCTATACTGATGACATCGCCGCCAGTCTCGGGCAGTTGTCCGTCCTGCAATGTGAAAACGGTGAGCCGGTAGCGGCTATGATGACCCATCTCGAAGCCTTTGCCCGCAGTAATGCTGACCTGGTGCAGGCTATCCGCGAGGCCAATTTCCGGCGCGGTGAAGAACTTCAGAATGCCATCGCCCGCAAAGGGCAATCGTTCGGCTGGCAGAGCCTGCTGGTGTTTGTCCTGAGTACCGGACTTATTATCCTGTTTACCCGGATGATTATCGGGCCGGTAAAAGTTATCGAACGGATGGTTAACCGGCTGGGAGAAGGCCGTAATCTGATACAGCGTCTTGATCATTTTAACGGCCCGAGAGAGCTGCGTTCACTGGCACTGCGGATTGTCTGGCTGAGTGAACGTCTTGACTGGCTGGAATCCCAGCGCCATGAATTTCTGCGTCATATTTCACATGAACTGAAAACACCGCTGGCCAGTATGCGTGAAGGTACTGAACTGCTGGCCGATGAAGTGGCGGGGCCGCTGACAACTGACCAGAAAGATGTCGTCTCTATCCTGAGTGAAAGCAGCCGTCATTTACAGGTTCTGATTGAACAGTTGCTGGAGTATAACCGCACTCTGGTGGACAGCCCGACAGAAGCCAAATGGGTTAACCTGGATACGGTAGTGCATGGGGTCGTTAATGCGCACAGTTTACCGGCGAGAAGCAAAGAAATCACTACGGAAGTCGGGCTGGATGAGACAAGTGTCTGGGCAGAGCCTGTCTTATTAACACGTGTACTCGATAATCTCTATTCAAATGCGGTACACTATGGCGCTGAATCGGGTAAGATCCGGATAACCAGCCGGAAAGCCGGTCAGCATATACAGATTGATGTCGCCAATACCGGTACGCCGATCCCGGAGGAAGAACAGGAAATGATCTTCGAACCGTTCTACCAGGGATCGCTTCAGCGCAAAGGTGCTGTCAAAGGCAGCGGGCTGGGACTGAGTATCGCCCGGGATTGTATTAACCGGATGGGCGGCGAACTGATATTAGTCGGTTCTGAAGGTGCGGATGTGTGCTTCCGTGTTCAGCTTCCGTTCCACACCTTACTGGAATAACAGGTCAGCATTAACTTGAAAATGACATTTAAGTCCCTGATTGCCGCCGTCCCGCTGTTGCTGGCCGGCTGCGTAAAAACCGCAACACCGCCGGATCTCTCTGCACTGGCTTCTGTCGTTCTGCCGCAGGAGCGGACGACGGATTACCGGATTGCGGATTGTCACGCTATCTGGGAACTCAACTCCGCAGCGGCAACAGAAAACGGTCTTTACTGGCTGCGGATGATCGACTGCGCTGATCTGCTCAGCAGTGACACGGCCCGTATTATGGCGGGAAAAATAACCCCCGACAGCTGGGATACCGCATTCCGCCAGAGTATTTTACTGAATAATACCGGCTCGTCAGCGAATGATAAACGCAGGGTGCTCGATACCCTGAATACCTACAGTGCCGGGTTCCCGGTGTCACTGCGCCCGCTGATGACCCTGTGGCGTGATCAGCTGAAACAGGCGATAGCCCTGAGTGATGAACGCCAGCGCTACCGCCGTTTGCAGAGTGATACTGACGGTAAAATTGATCAGCTGCGCGCGGTAAATTCCCGCCTGCAGTTTGAATTACAAAATACCACCCGCAAGCTCGATAACCTGAGCAACATCGAGCGTCAGCTGGCCGGCCGTAAACAGCCGACCAAAGCGGAGGCGGAACTGGAAAACACCCTCGAAGAGCGTCGTGAAGCCTTAGAGGAAGCGGCAGGTACGGCGGAGCAGAAACCGGAGCAGGCAAAACCGGCTGATGATGTTAAACCAGCCGATAGTGTTAAACCAGTCGATAGTGTTAAACCGGCAGAACCGAAAACCGCCGGAAAACAACCGGCACAGGATAAAAAGGAGTAACCCCGGCATGACAGCACGCCGCAGCGCAAACTTATTATTGGTTGATGACGATCCGGGTTTACTGAAACTGTTGGGAATGCGCCTGAGCAGTGAAGGTTTCCGGGTATCAACGGCAGAAAGCGGCTCTGAAGCGCTGAAGGTTCTCAGCAAAGAAAAGATTGATCTGGTCATCAGTGACCTGCGGATGGATGAAATGGACGGTATGGCACTGTTTGCCGAGATCCAGAAAACCCATTCCGGGATGCCGGTGATTATCCTCACTGCCCACGGCTCTATCCCCGATGCGGTGGCGGCCACCCGTGAGGGTGTTTTCAGCTTCCTGACCAAACCGGTGGATCGTGATGCGTTATATAAAGCTATCGATGATGCACTGGCGCTTTCCACCACCACGGTCAGTGATGAATCCTGGTGTGAGAGTATTGTTACCCGCAGCCCGCTGATGCTGCGTCTGCTGGAACAGGCACGCATGGTGGCGCAGTCCGATGTCAGTGTCCTGATCAACGGCCAGAGTGGTACCGGGAAAGAGGTACTGGCACAGGCCATCCACAAAGCCAGCCCGAGAGCGAAAAAGCCGTTTATTGCCATTAACTGCGGCGCATTGCCGGAGCAGTTACTGGAATCTGAATTGTTCGGCCATGCCAAAGGTGCCTTTACCGGTGCCGTCAGCAGCCGCGAAGGGCTGTTCCAGGCGGCGGAAAGCGGTACGCTGTTTCTCGATGAAATCGGGGATATGCCGATGCCGCTGCAGGTCAAACTGCTGCGTGTTTTGCAGGAGCGCAAAGTGCGCCCGCTCGGCAGTAACCGCGACATTGATATTGATGTCCGCGTGATTTCCGCGACACACCGCGATTTACCCAAGGCGATGGAAAAACACGAGTTCCGTGAAGATCTTTATTACCGCCTCAATGTGGTTAACCTGAAAATTCCGACACTCCATGAGCGGGCTGAAGATATCCCGCTGCTGGCCAATCATATTCTGCGTGAAGCGGCGAAAAAACATAAGCCGTTTGTCCGCAGTTTCTCTCCGGATGCCATGAAATGTCTGATGGGCGCAAGCTGGCCGGGCAACGTCCGCCAGTTACTTAACGTTATCGAGCAATGTGTGGCGCTGTCCACCGTGCCGGTGATCAGTGAGGCGCTGGTGACACAGGCTCTGGAAGGCGAAAATACCGCATTGCCGACTTTTGCGGAAGCCCGCAATCAGTTTGAGCTCAATTACTTACGCAAGCTTCTCCAGATGACCAAAGGTAACGTGACCAATGCCGCGCGGCTGGCGGGGCGTAACCGGACAGAATTTTATAAATTGCTGTCCCGTCATGAGCTGGATGCGGCCGACTTTAAAGAATAAGCAAAGAATCGGCTCTGGCCGGCACATTTTGCTATCATCTTCAATATTAGCTGTTTTATTATTAATTTTTACATACGGTGAGACTCATCCCGGGAGAGCAGGATTTTATGCGTCGTACACTTAATATCGCCCTGGCCCAGCTGAATTTTCTGGTCGGAGATATCGAAGGCAATGGTGAACGTATTCTGAAAACCATAGCGGAACAACAGGCAGCCGGAGCTGACCTGGTCATGTTTTCCGAACTGGCATTGTCCGGATATTCGCCGGAAGACCTGGTTTTTCGTCCCGATTTTCATCAGCGGATAGTACAGAGCCTTACCCGGATACAACAGGCCAGCGGTGACTGCGCTGTGCTGGCGGGGCACCCGTGGCAGGAAAACGGTCGCATTTATAATGCTCTCTCTCTCTTTGAGAAAGGGGAACTCCGCGCCCGTTATTTCAAACAGGAACTGCCGAACTACGGTGTGTTTGATGAAAAACGCTGGTTTACGGCGGGAACTGAAAGCTGTGTGATCGATTTCCGTGGTTACCGTCTCGGGTTACTCATTTGTGAGGATATCTGGACTGACGGCCCTGTTGATGCGCTGAAGGCCGCCGGGGCTGAAATCATCCTTACGCTGAATGCATCACCGTATTCCACTGATAAAATTGATACCCGCGATGTGCTGATACAGGCACATTGCCGCCGTACCGGGCTGCCGCTGGTGTATCTCAATCAGGTCGGCGGCCAGGATGAACTGATTTTTGATGGCGATTCTGCGGTTTTCGCCGCTGATGGCAGCGTAACGCATCGTCTTGCTGCATTTTCAGAGCAAATCGCACAGTGTCACTTTACCGATCTGACCATCACACCGATGGCGGACCCGGCACCGTCGTTATCTGTCCTTGCGCAGGTTTATCAGGGGCTGGTGCTGGCGACACGGGATTATGTCCGCAAAAATGGTTTTCAGGGAGCGCTGCTGGGTCTGTCCGGCGGGATAGACTCCGGCCTGACCGTTGCGATTGCCGCGGATGCACTGGGCAGAGATAAAGTGCAGGCGGTGATGATGCCGTTCCGCTACACCTCCGATATCAGCATCCACGATGCCCGTGAGCAGGCAGAACTGCTGGGGGTGGAATTTGATGTGGTGTCGATTGAGCCGATGTTTGACGCCTTTATGCACGAACTGGCGCCGAAATTCGCCGGAACGCCGGTGGATACCACCGAAGAGAATTTACAGGCGCGCTGCCGGGCAGTGATCCTGATGGCGATGTCTAATAAGCGCCGCCGCATTGTGCTGACCACCAGTAATAAAAGTGAATGTGCTGTCGGTTACTCCACACTGTACGGGGATATGGCCGGGGGCTTTAACGTCCTGAAAGATGTGCCGAAAACCATGGTGTTTGAGCTGGCGAGATACCGCAATACGCTGTCACCGGCAATTCCGGAGCGGGTTATCACCCGTCCGCCGTCTGCGGAGCTGGCGCCGGGTCAGCTGGATCAGGACAGTCTGCCGCCGTATGACATCCTGGATGCATTGCTGGCCGGGTATGTTGAGAAAGATATGTCCGCAGATGAACTGATTGCCGCAGGGTTTGATGAGGCGGTAGTCCGCAAGGTTATCCGGCTGGTGGATATCAATGAATACAAACGCCGCCAGTCACCGGTGGGGCCGCGCATTACCGCCCGGAACTTTGGCAAAGATCGCCGTTACCCGATTACATCCGGGTTTGGCCGCAAAAATTGGTAACAGGATCTGACAATGAAAAAGATTGAGGCAATTATTAAGCCGTTTAAACTCGATGATGTCCGCGAAGCACTGGCTGAAGTCGGGATCACCGGGATGACCGTGACAGAAGTGAAAGGGTTCGGCCGCCAGAAAGGGCATACCGAACTGTATCGCGGTGCAGAATATATGGTGGATTTCCTGCCGAAGGTAAAAATTGAAATTGTTGTCGCCGATGACATTCTCGATACCTGTGTGGAAACCATTATGCAGACGGCGCAGACCGGCAAAATCGGTGACGGTAAAATCTTTGTGTTCGATGTGGCCCAGGTGGTCCGGATACGTACCGGTGAACAGGATGAAGATGCAATCTGAGTTCTGTTGATCATATCGGTCAATCATATTGATCCGGCGGCTGTTATTTCTGACTCCGCCGGATTTTTTTATCTGTCAGCAAAAGGAGAAGACTGTGCGGGCAATACATGTGCGGGTAATACAATGGATCGTTGCGGTATGTGCGGTGGTGATTATTCTGGTGATGGCCGGTATTATTATTCTGCAGTCAGCACTGAGAGATCCCGGTCAGCATGAATTACCGGCGCTGTTTGCGCAGGTTTCCGGGATGAATTTAAATAAAGAGGAAAGCGAAGAGCTGGAAACATGCATTCAGTCGGCCAAAGTGATGTATTTTTCACAGGCAGTAAAAAAGTGTGTGAACCGGGCGCGGTATAAGAACTGAAAAAATAAGAACTAAAAAAAGAAGCAAAAAAAAGAGTAACAGTGAACCGGGCGAAAGGATGGGATAGATATAAATTCGGCGGTTATGTCACTGTTACTCAAATGTGCATTGACTTCAGCACGTACGCTGAATACTCAGCGTGTTGTTATTGTTGTTCTGTCGCGATTATAAAATTTTGTGCGGACCGAAACATTCATAATGGATCTGGTCTGCATTGACGCCTATTGCAGTCAGCTGACGCGCAATGTGCTGCATAAAGGCCACCGGGCCGCACAGGTAATAGTGGCGTGTTTTACTGAGCAGGGCATCCTGCTGAGCGGTTAAATCCATCAGCCCGGTCAGGTGAGGGTGAGCTTCATCAGCACGCGGTTCTCTGTACCAGACAGTCTGACTGAACGCCGGTAACTGAGCACCGGTGCGGTTTACTTCATCCGCAAAGGCATGTACACCGCCGTGCTCTGCCGCATGCAGCCAGGTCACATCCGCCGGATGTTGCTGCGCAGCCAGTGTCTGTAACATCGCCATCATCGGTGTCAGGCCGACACCGGCTGAAATCAGAACGACCGGCGTCTCTTTTTCAGCGTCGAGGAAAAAATCACCCAGCGGCGGCGTCAGTTTTACCACATCGCCTTCCTGTATATTGGCGTGCAGCCAGCCGGAAATCGTGCCTTTGTCCTCGCGTTTAACCGCAATCCGGTAGGTTTTCCCGTCCGGTACCTGCGTCAGGGAGTATTGGCGGATTTCCTGATTATCCAGCGCATCATCATTGATATAGACACTGATATACTGACCCGGCCGGTAATCCGCGACGGGCTGACCATCAACCGGCGCCAGTTCAAAACTGGTGATCAGCTCACTCTGCGGCTGTTTGCGGATCACGCGGAATTCACGCAGACCTTCCCATCCGCCTTGTGACGCCGCTTTTTCCTGATATAACCCGGCTTCGCGCTGAATAAAGATATCTGCCAGTACGCCGTAAGCTTTACCCCAGGCGGTCAGCACTTCTTCACCCGGATTGAGTAACTCTTCAATGGTGGCAAGCAGGTTTTCCCCGACAATCGGGTAATGCTCCGGTCTGATCATCAGGCTGGCGTGTTTGTTGGCAATTTTTTCGACTGCCGCGCCCAGTGCGCCGAGGTTATCAATATTCATGGCATAGGCGCAGACCGCATTAAACAAGGCTTCACGCTGTGCACCATTCTGCTGGTGGCTCATGGTGAAGATATCTTTTAATTCCGGATGCTGACGAAACATGCGGTCATAAAAATGCGCGGTCAGTTTCGGTCCGGTGGCGGCAATCAGCGGGGCAGTGGATTTTACGGTGGCGATAGTTTGTGCATCGAGCATAGCAGGGCTCCTGAAAAAGCATCACATCAGTGTGAAATTTATAACATGTATTTTTTATGCAACTTATAATACAGGGCAGAATTTGTAAAGCGCAAATTTTTCTGCTGTTTCTGAAAATCCGCTGAAAATAGCGGAATTGATCAGTGAGCGGGGGCAGGAGGGGATCACAAATCCGGTATTGCGTCCGATGAACAGGATATTCTTATGAAATAATAAGTGCGGTAATTACCTGATTTTACCGCTATGCAATCGTTTGCGTATTTTTTGTTTCAGGGGCTATCTCAATTCAGAAAAAGGGTTTACACTGTAGGGCATTCGTCCCCGGAAAGGGGTGTTTTTTTATCGGCATCAGGCGAGTCAGGAGAAGCTAATGTTAAAGCGTGAAATGAATATTGCAGATTACGACCCACAACTCTGGCAGGCGATGAAAGACGAAGATCGTCGTCAGGAAGAGCATATTGAATTAATTGCCTCTGAGAACTACACCAGCCCGCGCGTTATGGAAGCTCAGGGCTCCCAGCTCACCAACAAATATGCGGAAGGGTATCCGGGCAAACGCTATTACGGCGGCTGCGAATATGTGGATATCGTGGAACAACTGGCGATTGACCGTGCAAAAGAACTGTTCGGTGCAGATTATGCCAACGTTCAGCCGCATTCCGGCTCCCAGGCTAACGTTGCAGTGTACTCCGCACTGCTGTCACCGGGCGATACAGTATTAGGGATGAATTTAGCGGAAGGCGGTCACCTGACTCACGGCTCTCCGGTAAACTTTTCCGGTAAACTGTACAATATCGTCCCTTACGGTATCGATTCTGCCGGTAAAATCGATTATGACGATGTCGCTGAACAGGCGAAAAAACATCAGCCGAAAATGATCATCGGCGGCTTCTCTGCTTATTCCGGTGTGGTTGACTGGGCGAAAATGCGCGAAATCGCTGACAGCATCGGTGCTTACCTGTTTGTTGATATGGCACACGTTGCCGGTCTGGTTGCTGCGGGTGTTTATCCTAACCCGGTTCCGCATGCACACGTTGTCACCACCACCACGCATAAAACCCTGGCGGGTCCGCGCGGCGGGATGATCCTGGCGAAAGGCGGTGATGAAGATCTGTACAAAAAACTGAACTCAGCCGTATTCCCGGGCAACCAGGGTGGTCCGCTGATGCACGTTATCGCCGGTAAAGCAGTGGCGTTAAAAGAAGCAATGGAGCCTGAATTTAAAGCAAATCAGGTCCAGGTTGTGAAAAATGCCAAAGCAATGGTTGAAGTCTTCCTGAACCGTGGTTATAAAGTGGTGTCCGGCGGTACTGAGAACCATCTGTTCCTGGTAGATCTGGTCGATAAAGACATCACCGGTAAAGATGCCGATGCTGCACTGGGCCGTGCTAACATCACTGTGAACAAAAACAGTGTGCCGAACGATCCGAAGAGCCCGTTTGTGACCTCCGGTATCCGTGTCGGTTCCCCGGCAATTACCCGTCGCGGCTTCAAAGAAGCAGAAGCCCGTGAACTGGCCGGCTGGATGTGTGACGTGTTAGATAACCTCAATGATGAAGCGACCATTGAAGCTGTGAAACAAAAAGTTCTGGCTATCTGCGCGAAATACCCGGTTTACGCATAATCGCGTTACCAGTCTGATGTAACCAAAACCCGCTTCGTTCGCCGCAAGCGGGTTTTTTGTATTTCTGAAAAGGAGAGGCAGATGTTTGTTCCGTCATCGCTTTGGCTGGCGCTTGATTATTTTACGTATTTTTTTTCCTACGGGATTTTTCTTCCCTACTGGGGCGCATGGCTGAAAGGTGAAGGGCATGATGTGGCAACGGTCGGTATGCTGCTCAGTGTGGGGCTGGTGGCGCGTTTTATCGGCAGTCTGTTTATTACGCCGTTGTTTAAAGATCCGTCACGGCTGATTTTTGCGTTGCGCCTGATGGCACTCTGCGCTTTTCTGTTTGCGCTGGCGTTTTATTTCGGCTCGCACTGGCTCTGGCTCTTTTTTGTGATGGCCGGATTCAACCTCTTTTTCTCACCGATGATCCCGCTGGGGGATTCCCTCGCCGCGACCTGGCAAAAACAGTTTCCGATGGATTACGGCTCGATCCGTGTCTGGGGTTCAGTGGCCTTTATCATTGCCACTTCTGTCACCGGCATGCTGATGGATATCTGGAAGCATGAGGTGATTCTGGCGGCGCTGGTGGTCAGTACCGGAACTCTGCTGCTGACGTCGCTGCTGCGTCCGCGCATTATGCCGTCCGGGGAAATGAAGCAGCGCGGGCCGCAGGTGAAGTTCAGTGTTCTGCTGAAAGATAGTGCGGTTGTCCGCTTTCTGCTGTGCGTCAGTTTATTGCAGGGGGCGCATGCCGCCTATTACGGCTTCAGTGTGATTTACTGGCAGAAGGTCGGGTATTCGGATGCCGCGATTGGCTATCTCTGGTCGCTGGGCGTGGTGGCGGAAGTGATTGTCTTTACGTTCAGTAATAAGCTGTTCCGGCGCTGGAGCGCGGCAAACCTGCTGCTGCTTTCCGGTATCTGCGGTATTCTGCGCTGGTCGCTGCTGGGCATGTCGGCCGCATTACCGGTGCTGATTGTGGCGCAGATCCTGCACAGCGGCACCTATACCGTGTGTCACCTGGCGGCAATGCGCTTTATCGGCGCCCGCAAATCCACTGAAATTATTCCGTTACAGGCGGCATATTCCGCGCTGGCCATGGGCGGGGCGATTGCGGTGATGACGCTGGTGGCGGGGTATCTGTATGAAGATATCCACGGCGGGATATTTTATCTGATGGCGCTGACGGTGGTTCCTGCGCTGTTCCTGCGGCCTAAAATCCGCCCTCAGTCATACTGAGAACAACGGGATAACAGCGGTAATAATACGGCACCGGCGCTGCCCCGGTGCCGTATTCTCAGAGTGATTCAGGAAATGTCAGGGTAGCTCCCGGGGCTTCGCGGCTGAGATGGATAAAGTTCATGTGTTTCTCATACTGATCCAGTATATCGGTGATCACTTGTTCTTTGGTGTAATCCATCAAATCATTACCTTGTGACCCCTCCGATAAAAACGTCTCCAGGCGATAATAATGAGATTTTCCGGTCCGGGCACGGTAGGTGAAGCCGGGCATGGAGTAGCGCTGAGGCCAGACCTGATACACAAAGCTTTGCTCTTCCCCCAGATCGACCGTCAGCTCAAGGTGCTCTAACCGCTCGTCTGCTTCAGGCGGGATCTGGCTGAATTCGACCTTTGCCCCCCGTATTGTCAGCTCTTGTGCGACATCCTGCATGGCCGGGATGCACACTAAATCCAGCATCCGCCTGGTATAGGTGGTGCCCGGAAAATTCATGACCCGCCCCAGTCGCTGTTTCCAGTTGAGTGTACCGTTGCCATATAACGGAGCCGGTGCATTCGTGTTCAGTGAACTGACGCGCCGGAAATCTTCCAGTTTCAGCGATTTATACAGCCCTGCCATGACGAAAAAGATCACAAAACTGAACGGTAATCCCATGATCACAGTGGTATTTTGTAACGCGGATATTCCATCGGTCATTAACATCCCGAGTGTGAGCAGACCAATTGCAACGGACCAGAAAATCCGAAGCCAGTTCGGTGCATCATGACTGATATCACTTAACTCTGAAGTGAAATTCCCCAGTACCAGTGAGCCGGAATCTGCTGAAGTAACATAAAACAGTAAGCCGGTAATAGTAGCAACAGAGGCCGTTAAACCAAAGCCGGGATACAGCTCAAGTAAGGAATAAAAACCTTTTTCCGGAGCTTCCAGTACCGTTTTTGCCAGTTCAGTATTGCCGTGAATAATTTCATAGAGGGCGCTGTTTCCGAAAACAGAAAGCCATAGCAGCGTGAAGACGAAAGGGATTATCAGGGTTCCGATAACAAATTGCCGGATAGTACGTCCGCGGGAAATACGGGCCAGGAACAGCCCTACGAACGGTGACCACGCGACCCACCACGCCCAGAAGAAAAGTGTCCAGTTGTTCATCCAGTCTGCAGGCCGGTCAAACGCAAAACTGTTGAGGGTCATTCCCGTGAAGCGGCTGATATAATCACCGACATTCAGTACCAGCGCATTCAGTAAAAACGCGGTGTCTCCGGCAAACAAAATAAATACGATCAGGCCAAGTGCGAGTAACACATTCAGCTCAGATAACAGCCGGATCCCTTTATTTACCCCGGATGTGGCAGAAATGACCGCCATAATAACAGAGAGCAGAATCAGACCGCTTTGTACGGATAATCCCTGGGGAAGTCCGAAAAGGACTTTCAGACCGTAATTCAGTTGCACGACACCAATCCCCAGTGTGGTCGCGATACCGAAGATTGTTCCCAGTACTGCCGCAATATCAACCGCATGTCCGACAGAGCCTTCAATTCGTTTACCGAAAATGGGATAGAGTGCGGAGCGGATCGTGAGCGGAAGATTATAACGGTAGCTGAAGTAACCCAGTGCGATCCCCATTAAGGCATACATAGACCAGCCCGTCAGGCCATAGTGGAAAAGTGTCCACACCATCGACTGACGGGCTGCTTCTGTGGTTTCTCCGGCGCCTTCCGGCGGGAGCATGTATTGGGTTACGGGTTCCGCAACAGAGAAAAACATCAGATCGATACCAATCCCGGCGGCAAACAACATGGCAGACCAGCTCAGCATACTGAATTCAGGTTTGGATTGCTCAGGTCCGAGTTTGATATTCCCGAAGCGTGATGTGGCCATAAAAATGACGAAGACGATGTACAGTGTGGCGGCCAGCAGGTAATACCAGCCAAATGTTTTTGAGACCTGATTCAGTGTTGCCACGATCCACCGGTTCGCGGTGTCAGTCATCAGTATGGTGAAAAAAGAAAAGGCCAGGATAAGGCCGGCTGAAGTGAAAAAAACCACAGAATTCAATTTGTCCTTCTGCGGGGTTTCTGAACTAGTTTGAGTTGTCATCGACAGTTCCGCATTTTAGCATTCAAGATAAGTAATATTGTGATTTAACTTACCCATTGTTTTTAAACAAATAATTTAATTTTAGCGCATGGCTCCCTGAGATATTGTAAATAAATTGTAATAAATGATAGTTAATATTGATTGAACATTCAATCAAAAAAAAGTGTAATAGGCGTGGTTACTCTTTTTCTCAGGTTCAGATTTTATGCCGAAAACAGGAATACAGTCGATTCGTAAACAGCAGTTAATCCGTGCAACGCTGGATGTAATTAATGAAGTCGGAATGCAGGAGGCCAGCTTTGTACTAATCGCCCGCAAAGCCGGTGTTTCCACGGGAATTATCAGCCACTACTTTCGTGACAAGAGTGGTCTGCTTGAATCTGCAATGCGCCATATTCAGTATCAGCTCGGGCTGGCGGTGGCAATGCGCCTGCGGCTGCTGCCGGGAGCCGGTGCAAAATTGCGTCTTCAGGCAATTGTTGAGGGCAACTTTGATCCCTCTCAGACCAGTGAAGCTGCGATGAAAACGTGGCTGGCATTCTGGGCGAGCAGTATGCATCAGCCGGTTTTAAACCGCCTGCAACAGGTCAATGACCGCCGGTTGTTCTCAAATTTAAGTTATGAATTCGGCCGCGTATTAAACAAACAGGAAGCAAGAATGGCAGCAAAAGGCCTTGCCGCACTGATTGACGGTATATGGTTGCGCAGCGCCCTGAGTAACACACTGTTTCCTGTATCGGAAGCGTTACAGATTACAAATGAATATATTGCGATGAAGCTGGGAACAGATTGAATCAGTCTTAATATTAAAGGAAAAAATATGCAAAATCCGCGACTGCACAAACTGTATATTCATGGTGGTTATGTAGATAGCTCATCCCCGGAGTGCGGACAATTTCCGGCAGTCAATCCGGCAAACGGCGACGTTATTGCTCTGTTACAGTCAGCCGGCTTTGACGATATACAACGGGCTGTTGAAAGCGCACGTCAGGGACAGAAAGTCTGGGCGGCGGTGACGGCAATGGAACGTTCCCGCATTCTTCGCCGTGCGGCGGAGATTTTACGTGAACGTAATGATGAACTGGCGTATCTGGAAACATTGGATACCGGAAAGCCGTTTTCAGAGACCAGGCATGTGGATATTGTTACCGGTGCGGATGTGCTTGAATATTATGCGGGAATAGTACCGGCTCTGGAGGGGCGGCAGATCCCGCTGCGTGACAGTGCCTTTGTCTATACCCGTCGCGAGCCGTTAGGGGTGGTTGCCGGGATCGGCGCATGGAATTACCCCGTTCAGATAGCACTCTGGAAATCCGCCCCTGCACTGGCGGCAGGGAATGCCATGATCTTTAAACCCAGTGAAGTAACTTCACTGACCGCGTTGAAATTAGCCGAAATTTATACAGAAGCCGGGCTGCCTGCCGGTGTATTTAATGTGGTGACCGGGCCGGGTAATGAGGCAGGGCGATGGTTAACCGAACATCCGGAGATCGCAAAAATCTCTTTCACCGGCGGAGTTGCAACCGGGAAAAAAGTCATGTCGGCTGCCTCAGTATCGTCACTGAAAGCCATCACCATGGAGCTTGGCGGTAAATCTCCGCTAATTATCTTTGATGACGCTGACTTAGATAAAGCCGCAGATATTGCCATGATGGCAAATTTTTTCAGTTCCGGTCAGGTCTGCACAAACGGCACCAGGGTCTTTGTGCCGGAAGCCCTGAAAACACAGTTTGAGGGAAAAATTAGTGAGCGGGTTGCCCGTATCAGAGTGGGGTCACCTGCGGATGAAGACACTAATTTCGGACCGCTGGTCAGCTTTGCGCACATGGAGAATGTGCTGCGTTATATTGCGCTCGGTAAACAACAGGGTGCAAGAGTGTTATGTGGCGGAGAACGCCTGACAGACGGGGCGTTTGCAGATGGTGCTTATGTTGCACCGACGGTATTTACGGACTGCACGGACAATATGCACATTACACAGGAAGAAATCTTCGGTCCGGTAATGAGTATCCTGACATACCGGACTGAAGATGAAGTGATTGTCCGTGCCAATAACAGTCTCTATGGCCTGGCGGCTGGTCTTGTCACTCAGAATCTGACCCGTGCACATCGTGTCATTCATCAGCTTGAAGCCGGGATCTGCTGGATCAATACCTGGGGGGAGTCTCCGGCTGAAATGCCGGTCGGCGGCTATAAGCACTCCGGGGTCGGACGTGAGAACGGTACAGAGACACTGCAAAGCTATACACAAATCAAATCGGTTCAGATTGAACTGGGGGAATTTACATCCGTTTTTTAATTATATTTTTTTTATTTGACTGAAACAGAGGAGATAACAATGGTCTATGACTATATTATTATCGGTGCTGGTTCAGCCGGTAACGTGCTTGCTACCCGCCTGACAGAAGATCCGGATGTTACTGTGCTGCTCCTTGAGGCGGGAGGACCGGACTACAGGTTCGATTTCCGTACGCAAATGCCGGCTGCATTAGCGTACCCGTTACAGGGGCGGCGTTATAACTGGGCGTATGAAACCGATCCTGAACCGCATATGAATCACCGCCGTATGGAATGCGGGCGCGGGAAAGGGCTGGGCGGTTCATCGTTAATCAACGGGATGTGTTATATCCGAGGAAATGCGCTGGATTTTGATGAATGGGCTGAGGCGCCGGGGCTTGAAGACTGGAGCTATCACCATTGCCTGCCGTATTTTCGCAAAGCGGAGTCCCGGGATACCGGACCGGATGATTATCACGGCGGAGAAGGGCCGCTGAGTGTCACAACGCCGAAGACCGGAAACAATATTTTGTTTCATGCAATGGTGGAGGCCGGAGTGCAGGCGGGTTATCCGCAAACCGGCGATTTTAACGGGTACCGGCAGGAAGGTTTCGGACCGATGGATCGCACTGTTACCCCTCAGGGGCGCCGTTCTGCTACCGGACGAGGTTATCTGGATCAGGCAAAAAAACGCAAAAATCTGACGATTGTGACTCGTGCAATCACTGATCGTATTCTGTTCGAAGGTAAAAAAGCAGCCGGGGTGCACTATTACAGGGGCGGAAATTCCACGCCCGTCAGTGTTGCGGCACAAAAAGAAGTGCTGTTATGTGCCGGGGCCATTGCATCACCGCAAATCTTACAACGTTCCGGCATTGGTCCTGAAGATGTTCTGGATGAGTTTGATATCCGGGCGGTACATATTTTGCCGGGCGTCGGACAAAACCTCCAGGATCACCTTGAAATGTACCTGCAATATGAATGTACACAGCCGGTTTCGTTATATCCGGCGCTGAAATGGCATAATCAGCCAATGATCGGTGCGGAATGGATGTTCAGGGGAACCGGGATCGGGGCCAGTAATCAGTTCGAAGCCGGCGGCTTTATCCGGACAGATAATACGGTTTCACGGCCTGATATCCAGTTCCATTTTTTGCCGGTGGCGATTAATTATAACGGCAGTAATGCAGTCTGTACCCACGGCTTTCAGGCTCATGTCGGTTCGATGCGTTCCCCCAGCCGGGGGCGGGTACGCCTGACATCAACGGATCCGGCGGCTCATCCGTCCATTTTGTTTAATTACATGTCTGATGCCCGTGACCGGGAAGAGTTTCGTGCTGCGATCCGGATCACCCGTGAAATCATCGCGCAGCCGGCACTGGATCCTTACAGAGGTAAGGAAATCAGTCCGGGTAAATACATCACAACAGATGATCAATTGGATGCCTTTGTCCGGGATAAAGCTGAGACGGCATTTCATCCGTGCGGAACCTGCAAAATGGGAAATGATGATATGGCCGTCACCGATGGTGCAGGGCGTGTGCATGGTGTGGAAAATCTGAGAGTGGTGGATGCTTCCCTGATGCCGAATATCATTACGGGGAACTTAAATGCGACGACCATCATGATAGCCGAAAAAATCGCAGATAAAATACGAAACAGGCCGCCGCTGAAACCGGCAACTGTTCCGTATTATGTTGCCGGTGATGCACCTGTAAGACAGCAGGAGACCTGAGTCCGTGCACTGAAATAAAAAACGGTGGTTATGTTAACCACCGTTTTTTAAAAGAGGGTACAACCAGATCAGCGTTTCAGTGACTCAGTCAGTTCATCACGCATTTCTGCCAGCAGTGCACGTACCACACGCGGGCTGCCGGCAACGATGTTGCCGCTGTCGATATAACGGTGGTCACCGGTGAAGTCAGTAACGATACCGCCCGCTTCGCGGACCAGCAGTTCACCGCCCAGGAAATCCCACGGCTTCAGACCGATCTCAAAGAAACCGTCCACACGGCCGGCAGCGAGATAAGCCAGGTCCAGTGCGGCAGAGCCGGTACGGCGGAAATCTGCACAGCGGGTGAACAGTTTACCGAGCATTTTGATATAAGTATCGGAGTGCTGTTTTGCTTTGAACGGGAAGCCGGTTGCCAGTACTGCGCCGTCGAGATCACGGGCAGTTGCGCCGCGCAGACGGTAACCGTTTAACTGTGCGCCCTGGCCACGGACCGCAGAGAATAATTCGTTACGCATCGGATCGTAAACAACAGCCACTTCAGTGCGGCCTTTGATACGAAATGCGATAGAAACAGCGAAATGCGGGAGACGTTTAACGAAGTTGGTGGTGCCATCCAGGGGATCAATAACCCATTCCATGTCGCTTTCTTCGCCGGCTGACAGGCCGCACTCTTCAGAAATAATGGTATGTGCCGGATAAGATTTGCGGATGATTTCGATAATCATCTGCTCAGCTTCGCGATCGATATTCGTCACAAAGTCATTGGCACCTTTCTGAGTTGTCTCAACAGTGTCAGGCATTTCATAGTGTTTGGCAATCAGGTTGCCGGCCTTACGTGCAGCACGTATGGCGATGGTAAGCATCGGATGCATGGGGTTGTCCACCGGGATGTTAAAGAACGAAAATAATCGCGGCAGAGTATAACAGGTGATCGTCAATCTGACTATTCTTGTGTTAAGATATTGCGATAATTTCTCAAATAAAGTGTGTTATGTCCGAAAATATCCGAATCGTCCTGGTGGAAACCTCACATACAGGCAATATGGGCTCCGCAGCGCGGGCTATGAAAACGATGGGGTTATCCAACCTTTATCTGGTCAATCCTCAGGTACAACCGGACTCTCACGCCATCGCGCTGTCCGCCGGTGCCAGTGATGTTATCGGCAATGCAAAGATTGTCAGCACACTGGATGAGGCGATTGCCGGATGTGAACTGGTGATCGGTACCAGTGCGCGTTCGCGCACGCTGCCGTGGCCGATGGTTGAACCGCGTGAATGCGGGGAAAAAAGTGTTAAAATCGCACAGACTGCGCCGGTCGCTATTATTTTCGGCCGTGAACGTGTCGGGCTGACCAACGATGAATTACAGAAATGTAATTATCATCTTTATATTCCGACCAATCCGGAATACGGCTCGCTGAATCTGGCGATGGCAGTGCAACTGGTCAGTTATGAGATCCGGATGGCATTTCTTGCCTCTCAGAATGAGAGCGAACCGGCAAATAATGATGAGGCAGATGAGGTACACTATCCGCCGGCGGATGATATGGAGCGGTTTTACACGCATCTGGAATCGGTTCTGAATGAATCCGGTTTTATCCGTAAAGCACATCCGGGTCAGATTATGAACCGTCTGCGCCGCTTATTTACCCGCGCGCATCCGGAAACACAGGAGCTGAATATCCTGCGTGGTATCCTGACTTCTGTTGAAAAATGGGCGAAAAAATAGTTGAGTAAATTACTGGGTTAAATAGTTGACTAAATTACTCAGGAATGACACAATTTCTTCACCATTTATCACGGGGATCCGGTTATGAGACTGACATCAAAAGGGCGCTATGCGGTAACCGCTATGCTCGACGTAGCGCTGCACTCCCATGAGGGGCCCGTACCACTGGCTGACATTTCTGAACGTCAGGGTATCTCCCTCTCTTATCTTGAGCAACTCTTCTCCCGTCTGCGTAAAAACGAGCTGGTTTCCAGTGTTCGCGGGCCGGGTGGCGGGTATCTGCTGGCACGCGGTGCCGGTGAAATTTTCATTGCTCAGGTCATCTCAGCCGTCGATGAATCCGTTGATGCGACACGCTGTCAGGGAACTCAGGAAGGTTGTCAGGGCGGTGACCGCTGTCTGACACATGCGCTGTGGCGTGACCTGAGTGACCGTATCACTGATTTCTTAAGCAGTATCAGTCTTGAAGAGTTAGTAAATCATAAAGAAGTGATTGATGTTGCTGATCGGCAGGATGATAAACGTCGTACACATAGTCTGGCAATTAACGAAACAATTATCAATCTGCAAGCATAAGCAGAAACCTGCGTTAATAACGCAACCGTAGTTCATGGAGCAATTGAGCGATGAAATTACCGATTTATTTAGATTATTCAGCAACCACCCCGGTTGATCCGCGTGTTGCTGAAAAGATGATGCAATACCTCACAATGGACGGCGTCTTCGGTAACCCGGCGTCCCGTTCACACCGCTTTGGCTGGCAGGCTGAAGAGGCCGTCGATATTGCCCGTAACCAGATAGCAGACCTGGTCGGTGCGGACCCGCGTGAAATTGTTTTCACCTCCGGTGCCACTGAGTCTGACAACCTGGCGATTAAAGGTGCGGCCAATTTCTACGGTAAAAAAGGCAAACACATCATTACCAGCAAAACCGAACATAAAGCGGTGCTGGATACCTGCCGTCAGTTAGAGCGCGAAGGGTTTGAAGTGACCTATCTTGCGCCGCAGCGTAATGGTCTGATCGACCTGGCTGAGCTGGAAGCGGCAATGCGTGAGGACACCATTTTAGTCTCCATCATGCACGTCAATAATGAAATTGGTGTGATTCAGGATATCGAAGCAATCGGTGAACTGTGCCGCAGCAAAGGGATTATTTTCCATGTCGATGCTACCCAGAGCGTCGGTAAAGTACCGGTTGATTTAAGCAAGCTGAAAGTGGATCTGATGTCCTTCTCCGGCCATAAAATTTACGGCCCGATGGGTATCGGCGCGCTGTATGTCCGCCGCAAACCGCGTATCCGTATCGAAGCACAGATGCACGGTGGTGGTCACGAGCGCGGTATGCGTTCCGGTACACTGGCAGTGCATCAGATCGTCGGTATGGGTGAAGCTTACCGTATCGCCAAAGAAGAGATGGCAGCGGAATCTGAGCGTTTGTCCGCACTGCGTCTGCGTCTGTGGAACGGCATCAAAGATATCGAAGAAACCTATCTGAATGGTTGCCCGGAGCACTCGGCACCGAACATTCTTAACGTCAGTTTCAACTATGTTGAAGGTGAATCCCTGATGATGGCGCTGAAAGATCTTGCGGTATCATCCGGTTCTGCCTGTACGTCCGCCAGCCTGGAGCCGTCTTATGTTCTGCGCGCCCTGGGAATGACTGACGAACTGGCGCACAGCTCAATCCGCTTCTCTCTGGGTCGTTTCACGACTGAGGAAGAGATTGACTATGCGATTAAACTTATCCATAGCGCAATTGGCCGCCTGCGTGATCTTTCCCCTCTGTGGGAGATGCACAAGCAAGGTGTTGATATTAACAGCATTGAATGGTCACACCATTAATCAGACGGTTTCAGGAGTATAAACAATGGCTTATAGCGATAAAGTAATCGATCACTACGAAAACCCGCGCAACGTCGGTTCATTTGACAACGAAGACCCGACAGTCGGCAGCGGCATGGTGGGTGCACCGGCCTGTGGCGACGTAATGAAGTTACAGATCAAAGTTGACAATAACGGCGTGATTGAAGACGCGCGTTTCAAAACTTACGGTTGCGGCTCGGCGATTGCGTCAAGCTCACTGGTGACTGAGTGGATGAAAGGGAAAACCCTGGATGAAGCAGAAGCCATCAAAAATACAGCGATTGCGGAAGAACTGGAATTACCGCCGGTGAAAATTCACTGCTCGATTCTGGCTGAAGATGCAATCAAAGCAGCAATTGCGGATTACAAAAGTAAACGCCGGGGCAACTAATAGCCCGCCGCTGCCGGTGTGCAGCAGGTAAAACAATAAAATAATGGCGGATACTGATCTCATCGGTCATCCGCCATACTGGTTTATAGAGCGAGGTGTGTAATGTCCGTTTCTCTTACAGAAAGTGCGGCAAACCGGGTCACCAGTTTTCTGGCAAACCGCGGTAAAGGAGTAGGTCTGCGGTTAGGCGTGAGAACCTCCGGTTGCTCTGGTATGGCTTACGTACTTGAATTTGCCGATGTCATTAATGATGATGACGTTGTGTTTGAAGATCACGGCGTAAAAGTGATTATCGACGGAAAAAGTATTGTTTATCTTGACGGAACAGAAGTGGATTTCGTGAAGGAAGGGTTAAACGAAGGGTTTAAATTTAATAACCCGAACGTCGGCAGCGAATGCGGCTGCGGCGAGAGTTTTCACGTTTAACCGATCCATTTATCCGCGAAGAGTAAACTATGAACTATTTTTCCCTGTTCAGCCTGCCTGTGCGTTATGATCTTGACACACAGGCACTTGCCGGTCGTTATCAGGATTTGCAGCGTCAGTATCACCCGGACAGATTTGCCGCCGGTGATGCAAAAGAGCAGGCGCAGGCACTGACGATGGCCGCAACCATCAATGATGCATACCAGTCCCTGAAACATCCCCTCAAACGTGCGGAATATATGTTGCTGTTACATGATATTGATATCAATAATGAACAGCACACAATGCATGACACCGCATTTCTGATGGAGCAACTGGAGCTGCGCGAAGCCCTCGATATCATCGAACAGAAACAGGACAGTGATGCACTGGCCGGTTTTGCTGCCAATATCACTAAAATGACAAAAAACCGGATGGCAGAGATGGTTCGTCAGCTTGATGGCGAAGAGTGGGCTGCTGCGGCGGACAGCGTGCGTAAATTACGATTTTTGAGTAAACTGACGCAACAAATTGAAAATCTTGAAGAACGTCTGCTCGACAGTTTCTAGGGGAAAAATATGGCACTGTTACAAATCAGCGAGCCGGGACAGGCTCCCGCCCCGCATCAGCGCCGCCTTGCCGCGGGTATTGATTTAGGCACCACTCATTCACTGGTCGCAACGGTGCGCAGCGGGGAAACCGATGTGCTGCCCGATCACGAAGGACGTTATTTACTGCCATCTGTGGTGCAGTACAGCGCGGACAGCCGCCTGGTCGGCTGGGATGCCCGTGCAAATGCAGCGGCAGATCCTCAGAATACCATTATCTCAGTCAAACGTATGATGGGACGCTCACTGACGGATATCACGCAGCGCTACCCTGATTTACCGTATCAGTTACAGGCGGGTGAAAACGGCCTGCCGATCATCCGCACTGCAGCCGGGCTGACTGATCCTGTCCGTGTCTCAGCGGATATCTTATCGGTGCTGGCACAGCGCGCACAGGAAACCCTCGGCGGTGAACTGGATGGCGTGGTGATCACCGTTCCCGCGTATTTCGATGATGCCCAGCGTCAGGGCACCAAAGATGCTGCCCGTCTTGCCGGGTTACACGTGTTACGTCTTCTGAATGAACCGACCGCTGCGGCGATCGCCTACGGGCTGGATTCCGGTCAGGAAGGCGTGATTGCGGTTTATGATCTCGGCGGCGGCACCTTTGATATCTCAGTGCTGCGTCTGAGCCGGGGTGTGTTTGAAGTGCTGGCGACCGGCGGCGATACTGCGCTCGGCGGCGATGATTTCGATAATCTGATCGCCGACTGGATTTATGCGCAGCGCGGCATTCAGTCGCAGGGCCATTCGCAGCACCGCGAAGTATTAAACGCAGCAGCGGAAGCTAAAATTGCACTGTCCGGTGCCGCACAAACCACGATTACACTGGATGGCTGGCAGGGCGTACTGACCCGTGACATGTTTGAGGAACTCATCCGTCCGCTGGTCAGAAAAACCCTGATGACCTGCCGCCGTGCACTGAAAGATGCCGGAACAGATCAGGATGAAGTCCGCGAAGTGGTGATGGTCGGCGGATCAACCCGTGTGCCGCTGGTGCGTGAACTGGTCGGCGAATTTTTCAGTAAAGAGCCTCTGACCTCGATTGACCCGGACAAAGTGGTTGCTGTCGGTGCGGCTATTCAGGCGGATATTCTGGCCGGTAACAAACCGGACAGCGACATGCTGCTGCTGGATGTTATCCCGCTCTCGCTGGGGCTGGAAACCATGGGCGGCCTGGTGGAAAAAGTTATTCCGCGCAATACCACCATCCCGGCGGCACGTGCTCAGGAGTTTACCACCTTTAAGGATGGTCAGACCGCGATGAGCATTCATGTGTTACAGGGTGAGCGGGAAATGGTCAGTGATTGTCGTTCGCTGGCACGTTTCACTCTGCGCGGCATCCCGCCGATGGCTGCCGGTAATGCCCATATCCGTGTCACTTTCCAGGTGGATGCGGACGGACTGCTGAGTGTCAGCGCACTGGAAAAATCCACCGGTGTGCAGGCCGCTGTCCAGATCAAACCGTCTTACGGCCTGAGCGATACTGATATCGCCGGGATGATCAAAGATTCACTCGAAAACGCAGAAAATGATTTATCCACCCGCCGTCTGGCGGAACAAAAAGTGGAAGCTGCCCGCCTGCTGGAGAGCCTGACCCAGGCACTTTCAGAGGATGGCAATTTACTGAGCGACGACGAAAATGCTGCTATTGATGCGGCAGTCGGCGTGCTTATTGAGAGCGTTGAAGGCGACTCTCCTGTCGCGATTGAAAACGCAATTAAACAACTGGACAAGCAAACACAGGTATTCGCGGCACGCCGGATGGACAATTCTGTCCGCAAGGCACTCGCGGGTCACTCTGTGGATGAGATATAACGGGAAGATTATGCCTAAGATTGTTTTTTTACCGCATGAGTCATTATGCCCTGAAGGTGCGGTATACGACGCAAATGAAGGTGAGTCAATTCTGGATGTTGCCCTGCGTAACGGTATCGAAATTGAACATGCCTGTGAGAAATCATGTGCCTGCACCACCTGCCACTGTATCGTCCGCGAAGGGTTTGACTCCCTCGAAGAGAGCAGCGAGCTGGAAGATGACATGCTGGACAAAGCCTGGGGACTGGAGCCGGAAAGCCGTCTGAGCTGTCAGGCGAAAGTCGCGGATGAAGATCTGGTGGTGGAAATCCCGAAATACACCATCAACCATGCACGTGAGCACTGATAAAGGAGTCTGAAATGGGACTGAAATGGCAGGACAGCCGTGAAATCGGTGAAGCGCTGTATGATCTGTACCCGGATACGGACCCGAAAACGGTGCGTTTCACCGATATGCACCAGTGGATCTGCGAACTGGATGATTTCGACGATGCACCGGAAAAATCTAACGAAAAAGTATTAGAAGCAATTTTGTTAGTCTGGCTCGACGAATTCGAATGATGTCTTTTGTTACGCGCATCAGGCCGCACAATTGTGTTAGCGTGCGGTCTCTGATGCGCGTATGCTGTTACCGCCTCCTGTGCAGACCGGCACGCCGTGCATTCCTCAAATAAAATCTGACTGTTACGGCAGTCTAAAAGTCAAAAGAGAGAACGAAATGACGCAACTCATCATGCCTGTAACCTTATCGTATGAACCTGCTTCTCCGGCGTGGGGAGAAAAAGCCCTGGTCAGCGCGACTGACAAAGGAATGACCGTTCATTTAAGCCGCAAAGGGATGCTGTGCGCCGTGCAGAGCGCAGGCCGCAAAATTGACGGTCAGGGTATCCGCAATGTGGTCCTGAGCGGCAGCAACTGGGATCTGGAAACCAGCTGGGCATTCTGGCAGGGCTTCCGTGGTCCGAAAGGCGCGCGCTCGATTGAATGGCCGGAATTGCCGGAAGCGGATAAAACCGAACTGGAACACCGTATCCGCATCATTGACTGGGTACGTGATGTTATCAACACGCCTGCGGAAGAGCAGAGCCCGGAACAGCTGGCGCAGCGTGCGATTGATCTGCTGTGCGGTGTTTCCTGTGATTCTGTCGGCTACCGTATCATCAAAGGTGATGACCTGCGTGAGCAGGGTTATATGGGCATCCACACTGTCGGCCGCGGCTCGGTACGCCCGCCGGTACTGCTGGCACTGGATTTCAACCCGGGCAAGCAGGAAAACACACCTGTCTTCGCCAGCCTGGTCGGTAAAGGGATCACCTTTGACTCCGGCGGTTACAGCCTGAAACCGTCTTCCTCTATGGATTCTATGAAATCGGATATGGGCGGCGCAGCCACACTGACCGGCGCACTGGCAATGGCTGTCTGCCGTGGTCTGAAAAAACGCGTCAAACTGTATCTGTGCATCGCGGATAACCTGGTAAGCGGTAATGCGTTCAAACTGGGCGATATCATCCGTTACAGCAACGGTAAATCCGTTGAAATCATGAATACCGATGCGGAAGGGCGTCTGGTGCTGGCGGATGGTCTGATTGAAGCGGACAAAGATAACGCCGGGTTTATCATTGATGCGGCGACGCTGACCGGTGCGGCGAAAACTGCCGTCGGTAACGATTATCACTCTGTGATGAGCTTTGATGATGCGCTGTACAATGAACTGATGTCAGCCGCTGATCAGGAAAAAGAGATGTTCTGGCGCCTGCCGCTGGCGGAATTCCACCGCCGTCAGATGCCGTCCTCTTTCGCTGATCTGAGCAACACCGGCGCACCGAATACCGCCGGGGCAAGCACCGCAGCGGCATTCCTGTCCCACTTTGTGGAAGATTACCGCAAAAGCTGGCTGCACATTGACTGCTCAGCGACTTACCGCAAAGCACCGTCTGAATTATGGTCAGCGGGTGCTACCGGGTATGGTGTGCGCACCGTGGCGGCTCTGCTGCTGAAAAAAGCCGGGCAGTAACCGGACAGCGCAATACTAATTCTGCTGTAAAACGGTCACACACACGTGTGGCCGTTTTTCTGTAACGTTTAAAAAAACAGAAACTGAAATACAGAAGCTGAAATAAGGAGATCTGTGATGGCGGATATACTCCCGGTACAGGAAGTCATGATTGAACAGGGTACAGCACTGCTGCTCAGCGTGCCGGAAAATAAACCGGACGCAGTGCTTGATGCACTGACCGGTGTGTTTAAACAGCATAAACCGGTACGCCGTGCATTTTGGGTGATGGCAGCCGAAAAAAATACGACGGCTCCGGATGAGGCGGCATTACTGATTGTGCTGGAACTCAGCGAAGAAGAAGAGGCGGATATAGTGATCCGGCAGGCGGCAGAGGCTGCCATGGAGCATCTTGCTGACGGGGAACACATTGATTTTTGCCTGTTAAACCCGGATGAGAATGACGGACTGACACACTTTCTGACGCAACATATACAGGCATTCTATCAGCGCCGTCTCGGTGGCTGGTTGCGTAATGCGATTCCGGTAACAGAGGCGTAACAATAATTTATCCGGATGGTGAATATGTATGGTGCATATATTCAGAATAATGCACTATACGCTTGTTTAGGCTTTGTTTACACTTCGTGAAATAATACCGAACAAGTGCCCGTTTTCCGGGCTCACCAGAAAGGATTGATTATGCGTTCTCCGATTGCAGGACAGGGTCCCGGCAAAAAGCGCTGCATTGCAGTGCTGCTTGCTTCAGCGCTCGCACTCACGGGTTGTGATGATACCGGCAGTAACACCACGGCGGCGGGCAGTAATGACAGCGCGCCGGCCAATAATAAAGAAAACTCGTCTTCCTCATCTGCTTCCTCTCAGTCTCCGAAAAAAACACATGATGCCGCATCACTGGCAGAGCTGGCCAAACGTTATGCCGGGAAAGATGTGACGATCATCGATGCCTCTGAGATTCAGCTCGACGGCGCGAATGCGATGGTGGTGACGTTCTCTGTTCCGCTGGATCCGAACCAGGATTTCAGTCAGTTTGCCCGTCTGGTGGATGTGAAAAACGGAAAACTGGAAGGTGCGTGGGAGCTGTCGGATAACCTGACGGAACTGCGCATGCGTCATCTGCCGCCGTCGCGGGAATTACAGCTGAGTATCGACCGCGGCGTGCGCGGTATTAACGAACGCACACTGGTTAACGGTTATGATTTAAAACTGACCACAGCTGATGTGGTCCCGAGTGTCGGCTTTGCCAGCCGTGGTTCACTGTTCCCGTCGGATGTCCTGCAGGGACTGCCGGTATTTGCACTGAACGTGGACAGCATTGATGTTAATTTTTACCGCATCAAACCGGATTCCCTGGCCTCTTTCCTCGCAAGCTGGCAGTACGGTAACAATCTCCAGTACTGGAATTCGGATGACCTGCTGAATAACACTGATCTGGTCTATACCGGGCGTTTTGATCTGAATCCGCAGAAAAACACCCGCGAAAATATGCAGATCCCCCTGAAGGATATCAAGCAGTTACAGGAAGAGGGCGTGTACCTGGCGGTTATGCAGCAGGCCGGGCGCTACAGCTATACCATGCCTGCAACACTCTTTACCCTGAGTGATATCGGCGTTTCCATGCACAGCTATCTGAATGAGCTGGATGTCTTTACTCAGTCGCTGGCGAAAGGCAGTGCCCTGAAAGGGGTGGAAATCCGCCTGCTCGACAGCAAAGGTCAGCTTCTCAGCAAAGCCGAAACCGACAGCAGCGGTCATGCAAAACTGGATCGCGGGGCGGATGCCGCGCTGTTGCTGGCTATTCAGAACGGCCAGACCAGTATGATCGACCTGAAAAACCCGGCGCTTGACCTGGCGGAATTTGATATCGCCGGTCCGCAGGGCTATGCAAAACAGTTCTTCGTCTTTGGTCCGCGTGATCTGTACCGTCCGGGGGAAACCCTGGTGATCAACGGTCTGCTGCGTGACGGCGATGGTCGTCCGGTCAAAGATCAGCCGGTCAAAGTGGATGTGCTGAAAAATGACGGCCAGGTGGCCTCCACCTTCGTCTGGCAGCCGGAAAACGGCCTTTACCAGTATCAGTACGCCATTCCGGAGAACATCGAAACCGGCAAACTGACACTGCGTTTTGACCTCGGGGACAACACACCGCGCTTCTACAGCGTCAATGTGGAAGATTTCATGCCGGAACGTATGGCGATGGAAATCAAAACCGACAAGCAGCCGATCACCACACAGCAGTCCGCCGATTTTGAGATTGAAGGCCATTATCTCTACGGTGCACCGGCAGCCGGTAACCAGCTGACCGGGCAGCTATTTATGCGTCCGGATCGCGAAGTCTCCGCCAGACTGCCGGGTTTTGAATTCGGTAACATTCAGGAAGAAAACCTGACCCGTACTCTGGACGAGTTCGATGAAACCATGAATGACAGCGGAGAGCTGGCATTTACCATCAGTAATGATTACTGGAAAGAGGTTAAATCGCCGTTCAAACTGATCCTCCAGGCAAGCCTGATGGAAACCGGCGGTCGTCCGGTGACGCGCCGTGCAGATGTCGCGGTATGGCCTGCAGCGAAAATGGCCGGTATTCGTCCGATCTTCGCCAAAAAAGAGGTATATGACTACCGTACAGACAAATATGTATCTCAGTACAGTATGGATGAAGATTCACTGGCTGAATTTGAAATTGTCTATACCGACCGTCAGGGAAATAAGTTACAGGCCGATGATCTGAATGCGCGTCTGATTTATGAGCGCCGCGATTATTACTGGCGCTGGTCTGATTCCGAAGGCTGGTCATCCGGTTATGACCAGAAAGACCTGGTGATGTCCGATGACAAAATCACCATCGCCAAAGACGGCACGGCAAAAGTGACCGTTCCGGTTTCCTGGGGGGCATACCGCCTGGAGGTGGTGGATCCGTCCACCGGGCTGACCAGCAGTGTGCGTTTCTGGGCGGGATATTCCTGGCAGGATAACACCGGCGGCACCGGCGCGGTTCGCCCGGACCAGGTGAAACTGAAACTGGATAAACCAAATTATCACGCCGGTGATAAAGTGAAACTGAATGTCACCGCGCCACAGGCCGGTAAAGGCTATGTGCTGCTGGAATCCAGTGACGGCCCGCTGTGGTGGCAGGAAGTGGATGTACCGGAAGGCGGCACCGATGTGGAAGTACCGCTGAACAAAGAGTGGACGCGTCATGACCTGTACGCGACTGCCGTGGTTGTCCGTCCGGGGGACAGCTCCCGCCAGGCGACCGTCAAACGTGCGGTCGGTATTCTGCATATTCCGATGGCCGATCCGGCCCGTAAGATTGATGTGGCGCTGGATACCCCGGCCCGTATCCGTCCGAATCAGGATCTGACCGTCAAAATCAAAGCAAAAGCACAGGACGGCAAACCGGCTCCCGAAAAAGTCAATGTACTGATTTCTGCCGTGGACACCGGTGTGCTCAATATTACTGACTATAAAACACCTGATCCGTACGATGCCTTCTTCGGCCGCAAACGCTACAGTGTTGATCAGTATGATGTCTATGGTCAGCTGATTGAGGGCGGCGGTCGTCTCGGTACGCTGCGGTTTGGTGGTGACGGCGGCGATGACCTTGATCGCGGCGGCCTGAAACCGCTGACCGAAGTACAGATTATCGCGCAGCAGGCCGCACCGGTGGAACTGAATGCGCAGGGCGAAGGTACCGTTACCCTGGCGATCCCGGATTTCAACGGCGAACTGCGTCTGATGGCGCAGGCGTGGACAGATGAGGATTTCGGCCACGCGCAGAATAAAGTGATTGTTGCCGCACCGGTGATCAGCCAGATGGCGCTGCCGCGCTTTATGGCCGGCGGTGACCGCTCGCAGCTGACACTCGATCTGACCAACCTGACTGATGAAACACAGAACCTGACCGTTAATTTCAGCGCGGACGGCATGGTGCATCTCAAAGGTGCGGCAGAGAAAGAAATCACACTGGCGAAAGGCCAGCGCACATCCGTGAATGTCCCGGTTGAAGCCGCAAACGGCTTTGGTCAGGGCGAGGTGTTTATGACCGTCAAAGGGCTGAAACTGCCTGATGAAAGCAGCAACACCTATAAAAACAGCTGGAAAATCGGTGTCCGTCCGGCGTATCCGGCAGAAACGGTGTCTTACTCCATGTCACTCGGCAATAGCGCGGAATGGGCATTACCGGCTGACCAGCTTGGTTATCTGGACGGCAACACTGTGTCCGGTGAAATGATGCTGACCAGCCGTCCGCCGCTGGATATCTCGCGTTACATCCGTGAGCTCTATGCCTATCCGTACGGCTGTCTGGAACAGACCGTGAGCGGGCTGTATCCGTCCCTGTACTCCTCCGAGGCGGAACTGAAAAAACTGGGCATTAAAACCCAGACTGACGCCGGACGCCGCCAGGCAGTGATGACCGGTATCCCGCATCTGCTTGGTATGCAGCGCAGCGACGGCAGTTTCTCCCTGTGGGACAACAGCGGTGCGGAAGAACCGTGGCTGACGGCTTACGCGACTGATTTCCTGTTCCGTGCCGGGCAGCGCGGCTTTGAGGTTCCGGCAGATGCCCTGAGCAACGCCAATAACCGCCTGCTGCGCTATCTGCAGGATCGCTCGGTGATCAGCAGCAGCTATTACGGCAACAGTGACCAGATGCGCTTTGCGGTACAGGCGTATGCCGGTTATGTGCTGGCACAGCAGCAAAAAGCACCGCTCGGGGCACTGCGTCAGGTGTATCAGCGCCGTGACGATGCCGCAAGTGGTCTGGCACTGGTGCAGCTCGGTATTGCCCTGAAGAAAATGGGTGATGCGGATCGCGGTAATGAAGCCATCCGTCTGGGTGTGATGAAAAACCGTGACAGCGTCTATACCGGCGATTACGGCAGTACCATCCGTGATGATGCGATGATTATTGCACTGCTCAGTGAGGCGGATTCCAATGCGGATCAGCGTTACGGCAAGTTGCAGGCGCTTTCTGCGGAGATACAGAATAACCGTTACTTCTCCACGCAGGAGAGCAACGCGCTGTATCTGGCAGGTCGTCAGTACATTAATCAGAGCGAAAAACCGTGGTCTGCACTGATCAACGGGCAGGCCCCGGCGGTCAGCCGTGACAGTGCGCTGCGTGAAACCCTCACTGCCGCACAGCTGAATAACGGTATCAGTGTGGCAAACCGGGGTGATACGGAGCTGTTCGGTCGTGTCAATATCACCGGTTATCCGCTGCAGGCACCGGCTCCGTCTTCTGAAGTGCTGAAAATCAAGCGGACGTATATGGATCTGAACGGTAATCCGATCAGCATTGACCGCCTGAGCAGCGGTGATCTGGTGGCTGTCCGCCTGGATATTCAGGCTGACCGCAACGTGCCGGATGCACTGGTGGTGGATCTGTTACCGGCCGGTCTGGAGCTGGAAAACCAGAATCTGGCAGCGGCAAGTGCCAGCCTGGCTGACAGCGCGCCGAATCTGGCGGAAGCTATCCAGGATATGCAGCAGGCCAATATCCGCCATACCGAGTACCGCGATGACCGCTTTGTTTCCCAGGTGGCTGTGGAAGAGTACCGTCCGGTGACGCTGGTCTATCTGGCCCGTGCGGTCACACCGGGTAAATACAGTGTTCCGGCTCCGCAGGTGGAATCGATGTATATTCCGTCCTGGCGCGCCACCGGTGTGACACCGGCAACACTGGAAGTGGTTCGTTAACAGCACGATTGTTGTCCGCAGCCTGTCCGGGCTGCGGCAGCAAACACAGGTAAAATGCCCTTATAACGAACTATAAGGGCATTTTTATCTCAGAAATTCTGATAATGCGGTTTGATACATGAAAGTGTGGTTTAAACGTCTTGCGCTCACCGGTCTGATAACAATTGTCCTGACGCCGCCGCTGCTCTGGCTGGCCGATAAAATCTGGCCGCTGCCGCTGGATGAGGTGGTAATGGCGCGTACGGTCACAGCTGAGGACGGGTCACCGCTGTGGCGTTTTGCCGACAGCAACGGTGTGTGGCGCTACCCGGTCACGCTGAAGGATGTATCACCGGAGTTTATTGAAGCGCTTCTGACATACGAAGACCGCTATTTCTATCAGCACCCGGGGATTAACCCGGTGGCTATCGGCCGCGCGGCGTTGCAGGATCTGACCTCCGGACGCATTGTCTCCGGCGGCAGTACACTCTCCATGCAGGTCGCCCGGCTGATTGACCCCCATGATCGTACTCTGACCGGCAAACTGAAACAGGTTTTCCGGACTATTCAGCTGGAATGGCATTATTCCAAAGATGAAATTCTGGAGATGTATCTCAACCGTGCTCCGTATGGCGGGACGGTTGAGGGGATCGGGGCGGCAAGCTGGATGTATCTCGGTAAACCGCCGTCAGAACTGACCGCCGGGGAAGCAGCGCTGCTGGCGGTTCTGCCGCAGGCACCGAGCCGTCTGCGCCCGGATCGCTATCCGCAGCGGGCGGAAGCGGCACGGAATAAAGTACTCGACCGGCTGGCGGAGTTTCAGGTGTGGCCGCAGGCAAAAGTGAATGACTTAAAACAGGAGAGCATCTGGCTGGCACCCCGCCAGGTACCGCACTCCGCACCGCTGCTGGCACGGCGTGTGGCGTCGGGGGTGAAAGACCCGGTGATCCGCACCACCATCAATCCTGCCATTCAGCGTCAGCTGGAGGAGATGGCCCGTAACCGCAAATATCAGCTGCCGGAAAAAACCTCCCTCGGCATTATGGTGGTGGATAACCGCGACATGAGCGTGAAGGGCTATGTCGGCTCCATTGATTTCTCTGATGACACCCGTTTCGGTCATGTGGATGTGAACAGCGCCTGGCGTTCGCCCGGCTCAACCCTGAAGCCGTTTTTATATGCCCTGGCGATGGATGAGGGGCTGATCCACAGCGAATCCCTGTTACAGGATGTACCGCGCCGTTTTAATGATTACCGTCCGGGTAACTTTGATACCGGATTCAGCGGGCCGGTGAGTGTCAGTGAGGCACTGCGCCGCTCTCTGAATCTGCCGGTGGTTCAGCTGCTGGATGTCTACGGTCCGAAACGTTTCAGTGCCAAACTGCGTAACGTCGGCCTGGAACTGCGTTTCCCGATTGGCAGTGATCCGAACCTGTCGCTGATTCTGGGCGGTACCGGAGCGCGGATGGATCAGCTGATTGCCGCGTACAGTGCGTTTGCCCGGCAGGGTAAAGTGGCACCGGTACGTTTCCGGCCGGACGATCCGCTGGCTGAACGTCAGCTTATCTCCCCGGGGGCGGCGTGGATCACCCGGCGGGTGATGGCAGGGGAAACACGGCCGCTGGCAGATGACCGTCTGGCACAGGACGTACCGCTGGCATGGAAAACCGGCACCAGTTACGGCTACCGTGATGCCTGGGCGCTGGGCGTGAATAACCGCTATACCATCGGGGTGTGGGTCGGGCGTCCGGACGGGACACCGGTGGCCGGACAGGCCGGGTTTGCGACCGCGATTCCGATCCTGTATCAGGTTGACAGCTATCTGCGCACACGCGGCGGCAAAAAATTACCGGACCCGAAACCCGTCAGTGTCAGCAGTAAAATGATTTGCTGGCCGTCAGGACTGGCCGCAGACAAGCAGGACCCGAACTGCCGTCAGCAGCGGATAGCGCTGGTGCTGGATAATACCGTGCCGCCGACACTACCGTCAGCAGGACAGGAGAGCCTGTCCGGCACCAATGCGGTGATCTGGGTGAACGGGCAGGGGGAACGGGTGTCTCCGGATTGTCCGGATGCACAGGAGAAAACCGTTGCACTGTGGCCGATTGCACTGGAGAGCTGGCTGCCGCCGGGGGAGCGCCGCAGTCACCGCCTGCCGCCGGTGAGCAAAACCTGCCCGCCGCTGCGGGTGGAAGCCGCACCCCTGCTGATTTCCGGTATCCGTGAAGGGGATGTGCTGCGGCGTCTGCCGCTGGCGAAAACCCTTGATTTGCGGGTGGTGACTCAGGGCGGCGAAGGCACACAGTGGTGGTTTCTTAACGGTGATCAGGCCGGCAGCACCGAATCCGGTGATCCGCTGTTGCTGACGCTGGATACCCCCGGGCGTTATCAGCTGACGGTACTGGATCTCAGCGGCCAGGTCAGTTCGGTCAGTTTTACCCTGAAATAGCAGAAACGACGGGAAGTTCAGCGGAAAAAGTGTGATACAGACGGAAAATCTGTGATCTGTTATCAGGAATACTTTGCAAAAATGTTGCGTAACTGTAGGCGAAACAGCGGTGAGCCCGTATAATCATCACCTTACCACAAGGTGTGGACCGGTCTGCCGTCAGCCGCAAATAACAATGACAACAGCGCACATGCGCACATTTGAGGTCAATTAAATGTCTGTACAACGCACATTTTCTATCATTAAGCCAAATGCCGTAAAGAAAAATGCTATCGGGGCTATTTATCACCGTTTTGAAAGTGCCGGTTTCCGTATTATTGCCGCCAAAATGCTGCACCTGAGCCGCGAACAGGCTGAAGGATTCTATGCCGAGCACAAAGGCCGCCCGTTCTTTGATGGTCTGGTGGAATTCATGACTTCCGGGCCGATTATGGTACAGGTGCTGGAAGGGGAAAATGCCGTACAGCGTCACCGTGACCTGATGGGCGCCACCAATCCGGATAACGCACTGGCCGGTACACTGCGTGCTGATTACGCGGACAGTTTCACTGAAAACGCGGTACACGGCTCTGATGCGGAAGAATCCGCCGCCCGTGAAATCGCCTATTTCTTCACTGAAGATGAAATCTGCCCGCGCTGATAAAATAAAGCAGGAAAAACCCTGTGTTATCCTGCTTTATCAGTGAATTCAGTCTCAAAAGCCCGGTTATCCGGGCTTTTGCTTTTTTACCGGACAACAAGGACAGAGATAGTGGCGTAATGGATCAGTGCCGATGCGGTGGATCCGAGGAAACGGCTTTTCATGGTCGGGTTTTTGGAGCCGATAACAATCAGGTCGGCGTTGATTCTTTCTGCATTTTCAAGAATGGCTTCTGCCGCACTTCCGATAAGAACACCGGTGGATATCTGACTTTTCTGTACGGCAAATTTTTCGGTCACCGCGTCGAGTTTCTCCAGCAGCATTTTGATGCGCTGGTCTTCTGATTTTGCATTTTCGGTCATGACAGGGAAGGTCAGGCCATAGTCAAACAGCTGCTCAGACGGGAGGATAACGGTAACAAAATGGAACTTCACATTTTTATCTTTAGCGTAGTCGTTAATTTCAGTAATGACATTCTGAGATAACGCACCGGCATTCAGATCGATCGGGACAAGTATAATTTTATGCATAACAACTCCTTTGTTTCAGATTTAATTACCTGTAAAAGATGAGTGTTAATATCATTAATATCTAAAAAATCGATTTAAACAAGTATTATTATTTAATAAATCGATTTACATTTACGTGTTTTAATTTGCCATATCACTGCGAATGTTTGTACAATGCCGCGCCCCGTCATGATACGGGGCTTTTATGTTTCCGCCGTATCCGTGACGCAGTCCGTTTCAGCGGCTATTCTTATTCCTGTATCTGTGATGCGCACCGCGCGTCACCGCCGAAAGTGTAACAACGAGGCAATGTTAACAATGTCAGAACTGACCACTCAAGACGCCTGTGTAACAGGCTCCGCTCCGATTGCTCCTGAAAAAATCAACGGAAAAATTAATTTACTCGACCTGACCCGCAAAGAAATGCGCCAGTTTTTCGCCGATATGGGCGAGAAGCCTTTTCGGGCTGACCAGGTAATGAAGTGGATTTACCACTATTGCTATGATGATTTCGATCTGATGACCGATATCAACAAAGTACTGCGCACCAAACTGAAAGCGGTGGCGGAAATCCGCGCGCCGGAAGTATCGGAAGAACAACGCTCTGCGGACGGCACTATCAAGTGGGCTATCCGTGTCGGCGATCAGGAAGTGGAAACCGTCTATATCCCGGAAGAAGACCGCGCCACACTGTGCGTTTCTTCCCAGGTCGGTTGTGCGCTGGAATGTAAATTCTGCTCAACCGCACAGCAGGGTTTTAACCGCAATCTGCGGGTCTCCGAAATTATCGGCCAGGTCTGGCGTGCCGCGAAAATCATCGGCTCCCTGAAATCCAGCGGCCGCCGTCCGATTACCAACGTGGTCATGATGGGGATGGGTGAACCGCTGCTGAACCTGACCCATGTTGTTCCGGCCATGGAAATCATGCTGGATGACTTCGGTTTCGGGCTGTCCAAACGCCGCGTGACTATCTCAACCTCCGGTGTGGTACCGGCTCTGGATAAACTCGGTGATATGATCGATGTGGCGCTGGCGATTTCCCTGCACGCACCGACGGATGATGTTCGTGACGAAATCGTTCCGATCAACAAGAAATATAACATTGAGACATTCCTGGCATCTGTGCGCCGTTATCTCGGAAAATCCAATGCGAACGGCGGGCGTGTCACCGTGGAATACGTCATGCTGGATCACATCAATGACAGCACTGATCAGGCGCATCAGCTGGCGGCCTGTCTGAAGGACACACCGAGCAAAATCAACCTGATCCCGTGGAACCCGTTCCCGGGCGCACCTTACGGACGCAGTTCCAACAGCCGGATTGACCGCTTTGCCAAAGTGCTGATGGAATACGGATTTACCACCATTGTCCGCAAGACACGCGGTGATGATATTGACGCCGCCTGCGGACAGCTGGCCGGTGATGTCATCGACCGGACCAAACGGACACTGAAAAAACGCATGGCCGGTGAACCAATTTCTGTCAAAACAGTCTGACAGTAATATTAAGTAACATTCCCGGGTGACACTTTACGTTAATATACCTGCCTTACAGACAAGGAGGCAGTATGATAAGGACGTATTCCCCGGGATTAATTGCAGTCATGCTGCTGGCAGGATGCCGGACAGCACCCGTGATACAGACAGTACCGGCGGCGACCGGTACCCGTCTTGCACTGGGTGAGGCTTATCTTCAGGCCGGCCGGTATGATGCCGCACGCTATCATTTTGACCGGGTACTGAAAGCACAGCCGCAGCATACCGGTGCGCTGGCAGGCGCGGCGCTGAGTGCGAAATGCGATCAGCAGCCTGAAATTGCGGAAAAATACCTGAATTTAGCCGTGAATTCCCCGTCAGGCAGTGATAGTGTGGTACAGTACATTTTGGCTTATGAGTGTCCGCCGGATAACAGTCTGTAAAACAATATAAAAGTGATGTTGTTTTCAGGATTATTTTTATCATCACAGGTGGCATGCTGTATGCCGGAATACGGAACTTCGGTGCGCGGAAGGGCAGATCTCCGCGCTTTCTCGTAACCAGAACTGTTTGTGTCCTGAAACTCATGAATAACTCTCAATCTCAAGATAATTTCCAACTCACTCTTGGCCAGCTTTTAACACAACGTAGGGAACAACTTCAGTTATCACGGGAAACAGTCGCCGACAGACTTTGTCTTAAACTGACAACAGTGCGTGAAATCGAAGAAGATGCACTGAAAGAAGCCAACCCGACGTTTATCCGCGGTTATATCCGTGCCTATGCCCGTTTGCTGCAGATCCCCGAACCGGAGATCATGCCTTATCTTGATAAAATCGCTCCCGCACAGATGACCAAAGTCCAGCCGATGAAAAGTGTGACGCTGGGGCGTCAGCGTAAAAAACGCGAAGGCTGGCTGATGAAATTTACCTGGCTGGTCCTGTTAGTGGTACTGGCTCTGGTGGGCGTATGGTGGTGGCAGCAGTATCAGGCACAGCAGGCTGATATCGCCTCACTGGCACAACAGAATGATGTCACGGTCAATGCCCCGGCGGATGTTCCGGGAACCGATCCGGCAGACACTACCGCACCTCAGGTACTGAATACCCCGGCAGGAACACCGGATTCAGCACCGGCAGGTAATACCAATACCGCTGCACTGGAATTATCAGCGGCCACCCCGCAGGATCAGGAAATTGACAGCAGTAAAATCGTACCGCTGCCGGGCAGTGACCGCGTACCGCCGGTCGTTAACCGTGCCGTGGACAGCGAAGGCGGAACACTGCCGACGACCACGCAGACACAGGATGGTCTGGTGCTGACGTTCAAAAATACCTGCTGGCTGGAAGTGACTGATAATAAAGGAACAAAAATTTTCAGCGGCACCAAACAGAAAGGGGATACCCTGGAATTTGCGGGCGCAGAACCTTACCGTCTGAAAATCGGCGCTCCGGCTGCCGTTGATGTACAGTTCAAAGGTCAGAGCGTTGACCTGAGCCGTTTCATCAAAGCAAATACAGTGGCAAAACTGAGTGTGCCGAAAGCCGGTGAATAATTGATTTATAAATTAAATCTTTACTACATAATAAACACAGCAATGATTAAGGGCACAAGGATGTTCCGGAGAAAGACATATGCATAATGAATCCCCGATAAAAAGACGCAAATCCACCCGTATTTATGTGGGGAATGTGCCGGTCGGTGATGGTGCACCTATCGCAGTGCAATCAATGACAAACACCCGGACAACGGATGTTGAGGCAACCGTCAGACAAATAAAATCCCTTGAGCGCGTCGGCGTGGACATTGTCCGCGTGTCAGTACCGACGATGGATGCGGCGGAAGCCTTTAAACTGATTAAACAACAGGTATCAGTACCGCTGGTGGCAGATATTCACTTTGACTACCGTATTGCGCTGAAAGTGGCGGAATACGGTGTGGATTGTCTGCGTATCAACCCGGGCAATATCGGCAGTGAGGATCGCATCCGTCAGGTGGTGGATTGCGCGCGTCACTATAATATTCCTATCCGTATCGGGGTGAACGGCGGCTCACTGGAAAAAGATATCCAGGAGAAATACGGCGAACCGACACCGGAAGCGCTGCTCGAATCTGCCATGCGTCATGTGGATATTCTCGATCGTCTGAACTTTGATCAATTCAAGGTCAGTGTAAAAGCGTCTGACGTTTTCCTGGCGGTCGGTGCATACCGTCTGCTCGCGAAGAAGATTGATCAGCCGCTGCACCTGGGGATCACCGAAGCGGGCGGTGCACGCGCCGGTTCGGTGAAATCCGCGATCGGATTAGGTATGCTGCTGTCGGAGGGTATCGGTGATACTCTGCGTATCTCGCTGGCGGCGGATCCGGTGGAAGAGGTGAAAGTCGGGTTTGATATCCTGAAATCCCTGCGTATCCGCTCACGCGGCATCAACTTTATCGCCTGTCCGACCTGCTCCCGTCAGGAGTTCGACGTGATTGGCACAGTGAATGCCCTGGAACAGCGTCTGGAAGATATCATCACACCGATGGATGTATCGATTATCGGTTGTGTGGTCAACGGCCCGGGTGAGGCGGAAGTCTCCACGCTGGGCGTGACCGGGGCGAAAACCCGCAGCGGATTCTACGAAGACGGCGTCCGTCAGAAAGAGCGTCTGGATAACACGGATATGATTGATCAGCTGGAAGCGAAAATCCGTGCCAAGGCGGCTATGCTGGATAAAAATAACCGGATTGATATCAGTCTGGTTGATAAAGAGTAATCGCGGACCGGCTCATGACTGATGAGCCGGTTTTGTCTGTTTTGGCAGAGATACGGTTTTAAGACGATATACTGTTTTAAGACGATATATCCGCCTCCCGATATTGCGCCCGCACAGGGTCGCTTTTATAATCGGAAACATATTTCATTGAGTTAAGAGAATTAACGTGGCGACAAAAATCCAATCTGTTCGTGGTATGAATGATTATCTGCCTGCTGATACTGCGGTATGGCAGCGTATTGAAAACACGCTTAAACGCATTCTGACAAGCTACGGGATCAGTGAAATCCGTACGCCGATCGTCGAGCATACCCCCCTGTTTCAGCGCGCCATCGGTGAAGTGACTGATGTTGTTGAAAAGGAAATGTACTCTTTTCAGGACCGCGAAGAAAATGTGAGTTTAACACTGCGGCCGGAAGGAACAGCGGGCTGTGTTCGTGCCGGGATTGAAAAGGGGCTGCTGTATAATCAGGAACAGCGTCTCTGGTATATCGGGCCGATGTTCCGCCATGAGCGTCCGCAGAAAGGCCGTTATCGTCAGTTCCATCAGCTGGGAGCGGAAATTTTCGGCCTGAGCGGCCCGGATATTGACGCCGAGCTGATTATGATGACCGCCCGCTGGTGGCGTGAACTGGGCATTGCGGAGCATGTCACCCTGGAACTGAACTCAATCGGTTCATTGCAGGCGCGTGCTAACTACCGCGAAGCGCTGGTCGTGTTCCTGGAACAGCACAAAGACAAGCTGGATGAAGACTGCAAACGCCGGATGTACACCAATCCGCTGCGTGTGCTGGATTCCAAAGACAAAGTTGTTCAGGAACTCCTGAACGATGCACCGGCACTGTTTGATTATCTTGATGAAGAATCCAAAATTCACTTTGACGGCCTGTGCGCGATTCTGGATGCTGCCGGTATTCAGTACCGCATCAATCAGCGCCTGGTCCGTGGTCTGGATTACTACAACCGCACCGTGTTTGAGTGGGTAACCACCGCACTGGGCTCGCAGGGGACTGTCTGCGCGGGCGGCCGTTACGACGGGCTGGTAGAGCAGCTCGGCGGTCATAATACCCCGGCGGTTGGTTTTGCGATGGGTCTGGAGCGCATGGTACTGCTGGTGCAGGCGGTGAATCCTGATTTTGTGAGCGAAACAGCGGTGACCGATATTTATCTGGCGTCTTTCGGTGAAGGCAGCCAGGTGGCAGCGATGATGCTGGCGGAACAGATCCGCGACAGCCTGCCGGATGTGCGTATCATGACCAACTACGGCGGCGGCAACTTTAAAAGACAGCTGAGCCGTGCGGATAAAAACGGTGCGCGTATCGCCCTGATTTTAGGTGAGGATGAAATTGCCAACGGGACAGTCACTGTCAAAGAACTGGCCACCGGTGAGCAGCAGACGCTGGCACAGAGCGGGCTTTCCGCTCGTCTGAGCGAACTTTTAGGTTAAGGAGAGACGTGTGGAAGTCTATACCACAGACAATGAACAGGTATCAGCGCTGAAGAGTTTCTTTGTTGAAAACGGCAAAGCAATCGCAGCAGGATTGATCATCGGTATCGGCGGTATCGCCGGCTGGAATTATTATCAGTCTCACCAGGTCAGCAAATTACAGGACGCGGCTATTGCCTATGAAATGGCGATCGCAGCGAAAGGTTCTCCGGAGGAGCAGGCTGCCCGTCTGCAGGCCTTTGCGAAGGACGCCAACAATAACTATGGTGCCATCGCCGGTCTTGATCTGGCGATGAAAGCGGTTGACAGCAACGACCTCCCTGCGGCGGAAAATGCCCTGAGTCAGGCGCTGACAAAAACCGATAATGAAGATTTGAAAGATCTGATTAATGCACGTCTGGCCCGCGTACAGCTGGGACAGAAAAAACCGGATGCCGCGCTGGCAACCGTTGCGGCAATAAAAGGGAAAGGCTGGGCGGCTTACGCACAGGATATCCGCGGTGACGCCCTGTTACAGAAAGGGGATGTGAAAGGCGCGCAGGAAGCCTATACCGCCGGTATTCAGAGTGAAGGCGCCGGGACTATCAAATCCGTTATGACATTCAAACTCGATAACTTAGCCGGGTGAGGGGACTATCGATAATGCAACTGCGTAAAACACTGCTGGTGGGATTAGTCGCTTCTGTGCTGCTGGCCGGCTGTTCAAGTGAACAGGATACTATCGTGATGTCACCACTGCCGGAAGTGACAAATCAGTTCACACCGGAAACGGTGTGGGATAAATCCGTCGGTGACGGTATCGGTAAATACTATTCTCACCTTTCCCCTGCATGGGAAGGAAGCAGTATCTATGCCGCAGATCGCAATGGCCTGGTCAAAGCACTGGATGCCGATTCCGGCGTTGAAATCTGGTCAGTGAACCTGGCGGAAAAAACCGGTTTCTTATCTGCCAGTATCCCGGCGATGTTATCCGGCGGTCTGACCGTTTCCGGTGAACACCTTTATGTGGGTACTGAACGCGGTACGCTGATCGCCCTGAACGCAAATGACGGTGAAATAGCCTGGACGGCAAACGCCGGCGGCGAAGTGCTGTCCCGTCCGGAAGTCAGTGAGGGACTGGTGCTGGTGCATACCGGTAATGGTCTGCTGCAGGCATTCGATACCGCAACCGGCGAACAGCGCTGGAGCCTGAACCTGGATACCCCGAGCCTGTCGGTCCGTGGTGAATCCGCCCCTGCCGTGGCAATGGGCGCCGCCTTTGTCGGCGGTGATAACGGTCGTGTCAGTGCGGTTATGCTGGGTCAGGGACAGCTCATCTGGCAGCAGCGTATTTCGCAGGCTACCGGGACCACTGAAATCAGCCGTCTGAATGACGTGGATATGACGCCGGTTGTTGCTGACGGCCGTGTTTATGCTATCGCTTATAACGGTAATCTGGTGGCGATGGATATGCGCAGCGGTCAGATCCTGTGGAAACGTGATTTCGGCTCAGTGAATGAACTGGTGCTGGATGGTGAATCGCTCTATGTCGTTGATCAGAATGATAACGTCTATGGCCTGCGGGCTGCTGATGGCGTCACTATGTGGTCACAGGATAAATTACTGCACCGTAATCTTTCCGCACCGGAACTCTTTAACGGGTACCTGGTGGTGGGTGACGGTGAAGGTTATCTCCACTGGCTGGATACGTCCAACGGGCAGTTCGTGGCACAGAATAAACTGAGCAGTTCAGGTATTCTGAGCCGTCCGTCAGTTGCCGGTGATAAACTGATGGTACAGGCCCGTGACGGACGCCTGTATTTACTCCGCCGCTGACAGTAAACCGCTGTTTCCGGCATCACTCCGGCAGGGTAACTGACTGCGGAGTGGTTTCATTGACGGCTCCTGAATGACAGGGGCCGTTTCGTCTTTAATCTCCTGTATGGTGCAGGGGATTTTTTCAGTGTTATGAGGCAGTAAAAGCATGATACCTGTCGTTGCTCTGGTCGGGCGTCCCAATGTCGGGAAGTCCACATTATTCAACCGCTTAACGCGTACGCGCGATGCGTTGGTTGCTGATTTCCCCGGCCTGACGCGGGATCGTAAGTACGGTCGTGCAGAGGTTGAGGGACAGGAATTTATTATTATCGATACCGGGGGTATTGACGGTACGGAAGAGGGTGTTGAAACCCACATGGCCGCACAGTCACTGCTGGCGATTGAAGAAGCCGATATCGTGCTGTTTATGGTGGATGCCCGTTCCGGTCTGATGCCTGCGGACAGCGGTATCGCCAAACATCTGCGCAGCCGCGATAACAAAAGCACGTTTGTGGTGGCGAACAAAATCGATGGTATCGATCAGGATCTGGCGCTGGGTGAGTTCTACAGCCTGGGTCTGGGCGAAGTGGTACCTATCGCTGCGTCACACGGACGCGGCGTGAGTCAGCTGATCACCCGTGCGCTGGTGCCGTTCTACGGCGAGCCGGAAAGTGAGGATGATGATCGCGAGTTAACCGAAGAAGAGGCTAACGCCGCTTACTGGGAAGAGCAGGAAGCGCTGGCTCAGGCCGCAGAAACGGAAGACGGTGAAGAGGAAGATGATTTCAACCCGATTGACCAGCCGATTAAAATGGCGATTGTCGGGCGTCCGAATGTCGGGAAATCCACACTGACCAACCGTATCCTCGGCGAAGAGCGCGTGGTGGTTTACGATATGCCGGGTACAACCCGCGACAGTATCTATATCCCGATGGAACGTGACGGACGCGAATATATCATTATCGATACCGCAGGTGTGCGTAAGCGCGGTAAAGTCACTGAAACTGTTGAAAAGTTCTCGGTCATCAAGACATTGCAGGCCATTGAGGATGCTAACGTGGTGCTGCTGGTGATTGATGCCCGTGAGGGAATCTCAGACCAGGATCTGTCACTGCTGGGCTTTATTCTTAATGCCGGGCGCTCTCTGGTTATCGCCATCAATAAATGGGATGGTATGACAGCGGACGACCGCGATCACGTCAAAGATATGCTGGAACTGCGCCTCGGCTTTGTTGATTTTGCCCGTATCCACTTTATCTCTGCGCTGCACGGCAGTGGTGTCGGTAATCTGTTTGATTCTGTACAGGAAGCGTATGACTGCGCGACCCGTCGTGTCAGTACCGCACTGGTCACCCGCATTATGAAAATGGCAGCAGACGATCATCAGCCGCCACTGGTGCGCGGTCGCCGTGTCAAACTGAAATATGCGCATGCAGGGGGCTATAACCCGCCGATTATTGTTATCCACGGTAACCAGGTATCAGATTTACCGGATGGCTATAAACGCTACCTGATGAACTATTTCCGTCAGTCACTGAAAGTGATGGGTACGCCTATCCGCATCCAGTTTAAAGAGGGTGAAAACCCGTTTGCGGATAAGAAAAACGTCCTGACAGCGACCCAGCTGCGGAAACGTAAACGCCTGATGTCTCATATTAAGAAAGGGCGTTAACAAAGAAAACCCGCATTTTAATGCGGGTTTTTTTATGTCCGGACATTATTACGGCTCCAGCCCGACGGCGTGCCAGGCACTCATCAGTACCGCTGCAACTTCCTCATCATAATTATCACCGGCGACGGTCATGGTTTCGCGGGCAAAAGTCCGGAAATCACATTCCGGCGGCAGGTTGCCTCTGCGCAGGGTATCAAACCAGATTTGGCCTGCCACCTCCCAGCTGTACCCGCCGAGGGCGGAGGCGAAATGATAAAATGCATGATTCGGGATACCGGAGTAGCAATGCACGCCGCCGTTATCATTTTCCGGATCATCCGGCAGCTCAACATAATCGCGCATATGTGCCACTTGTTTATCCTTACCAATCACCGGATGGTTATAGGCATTTCCCGGTGAAGATAGTGAACGTAATGCTTTTATGCCGCTCTGTTTATTAAATAATGTTCTGCCGATATGCCAGTCCCCCTGGTGGCTCGCGTGGCGGCGGTGATAATGGCCCAGCATGATGGCAAACACATCACAGACGGATTCATTCAGGGCACCGGATTGATGGCTGTAAGTCAGCGGGGAAAGGTGATCAATCACGGCATGGGAAAACTCGTGTGTGGCGATATCCAGCTGAGCAAAACTCAGGAACAGCGGGGATTCACTCAGCGGGGCATCACCGGCACCAAAAACGAGGTGAGCACCGTTCCAGAACGCATTGCAATAGCCGCGCCCGTAATGTGTCATGGCAGAGATAGTGGCATTGCTGTCATTGAACGATTTGTAATCAAAAACATCGTCGAAAAAACCGTAAATGATATTAAGGTATTCAAACATATTGTCCGTGTCCGTATCACTGAGAACGGCCGGATAGTGCTGTGTGTTTTTTGCTTTTCTGTCTTCCCGGTAATACAGAGCAGGAACGGTAGTCAGGTTTTTCAGATGCATAACACGGCGGTGTACCGGTAAATGGCATCCGGTTTCTGTCAGAGAGGCATAATTGCACGGCGTGATGTCTGTGCCGGGCTGGTGACTGTAAGCCAAAAGCTGGTGTATATGCTGATAGCATAACAGCGCTTCTTCATTATTTTCTTCATGAAGCAGCCGTTTCTTCAGAATCCAGGGCGGTAAAAATGAATAGCGCGGGGCGTGTGCTGACATAAGCGGTTCTCCTCAGGTTGGAGCCGCTATTTTTGCGGAGGAAAATACTTACCGCAGCAGACTATCAGCCTGCTTTTCAGTCAGCACACTGTGAATTGATATCAGACCCAGTCCCGCGGGATCAGGAAATCGTCCAGCGCGGCTTCAGGGGAACCGGCCTGCGGCTGGTAATCATATTCCCAGCGCACCAGCGGCGGCATTGACATCAGGATAGATTCCGTCCGGCCGCCGCTCTGTAAGCCGAACAGGGTACCGCGATCCCACACCAGATTGAACTCAACGTAGCGGCCGCGCCGGTAGAGCTGGAACTGCCGTTCGCGCTCACCATAAGGGATAGAACGACGTTTTTCCGCGATGGGCAGATAAGCGCGGGTAAAGCCGTTGCCGACAGCCTGAGTAAACGCAAAGCATTCCTCAAAACCGGGTTTATTCAGATCATCAAAGAACAGACCGCCGATACCGCGGGCTTCATTACGGTGTTTCAGATAAAAATAGTCATCGCACCATTTTTTATAACGCGGCCAGGCATCCTCACCCAGTGGCCGGCAGATATCCCGTGCCACGGTATGCCAGTGTACGGCATCTTCGGAAAACGGATAAAAAGGTGTCAGATCAAAACCGCCGCCGAACCACCAGACCGGCTCACATCCGGCTTTTTCGGCTATAAAAAAGCGGACATTGGCGTGCGCGGCCGGCACATACGGATTATGCGGATGCAGCACCAGGGAAACACCCATGGCCTGATAGTGACACCCGGCCAGTTCCGGCCGGTGTGCGGTGGCAGATGGCGGCAGATTATCCCCGCTGACATGTGAAAAATTGACACCGGCCTGCTCAAACAGTGCGCCGGATTTCAGTACCCGGCTGCGTCCGCCGCCGCCGGACTCCCGCTGCCATTTATCTTCAGTAAACGCCGCACTGCCGTCACTGGCGGCCAGTTGTCCGCAAAGGGAGTCCTGCAATTGAAGGAAAAAATCTTTAACACTGTCACTATCAGGGATATTCATTACATCACGACCATTGAGCTGCGGATAAACTTTAGTATATCATTTTGTTTTTATAAGATATCACACCCGTTCCGTCACGGACACGGGCAGACAACCGGCAGACAGGTAACGGTATGGACATTCGCACATTTCAGCAAGGTGATTTTGAAGAGGTTGTTGCGCTCTGGGAACGCTGTGATCTGGTCACCCCCCCGGATGACCCGGAAACCGTGATCGAGCGGAAAATGGCACATGATCCGGCACTGTTTCTGGTGGCGGAGGTCAACGGTGAAGTGGTGGGCACACTGCTGGGCGGCTATGACGGATATCGTGGCTATGCCTATTACCTGGCCGTGCATCCGGAGTTTCAGGGGCGGGGAATTGCAAACGCTATGGTGGTGAGGCTGGAGAAAAAGCTGCTGGCGCGGGGATGTCCGCAACTGCTGCTGGCTATCCCGGATGACAATACCGCCACACTGAGTATGTTTGACAAACTGGCTTACGACGAATGTCAGCAGGACAGCCTGACCTACACGAAACGCCTGCTCACCGACCCGGAATATTAACTGCCCGGATTCACCACACTGAGCGCATCGGCGGTCACCACAATCTCATGGCGGTCTTTTTCCATTCCGCCTTCAATACGGATAATATCATTAGTCGTAATAATCTTTTTTCCCCACAAATCAGCCGGGATTTTTACTTCGACAATACCACTGTAATCCCCCAGCAGATAGTGTTCCGCTGAAATCTGAGACTGAATATTACCTTCCAGGATCACACGGCTGTTATCCTGCAGATAGGGCAGTTGTTTGATGACAAAACGCTGCGGCGTTTCACATTTGACAGTACTCTGATGATATTCATACGCGGAAAATGACGGCAAAGCAGCAGCAGGCTGAAGCCCTGATATACCTGTCAGAACAACTGCTGAAAGCAGATAAAAAGACGATGATGTGAATGTCATTTCAGCCATAGCTTACGACGCCGGTAAATGAGAATGTCGGTGATATGCCGGGACATATCTTATCGGAAACGTTAATTTACTGAATTCGTAAATATACTTATTTCATTAAAGTTATTTGATGTAATAATTCAGAATGAATGTTTTGTCAATTCCGGAGTCTGATATCTGAACCGAATGAAAGGAGCAATGAATGAAGTGTTATCAGGCAATTAAACTGGCTGCCGTGGCCGGTACCGTACTGATGCTGAACGGGTGCAGTTCGTTTTCATGGTCATCATTATCGCCGGTAAGCTGGTTCAGCAGCAGTGCAATGACGATGACGGCACAGGGGGTCGGTGATGTGAATAGTCAGACCGCCATGACAGAAAGTGCAATCAGTCAGGGTCTGGACGACAAATACACGCTGCGTGGTGGTATGCAGACAGAGCAGGGTGAGATCGTTAAGATTTTTGAGGGCCGGAAGAATGATAAAACCGTTATCCGGCTGTCCGGGCCGGAAAACGGGACTGTGCAGCGTATTGTCGTCAATGATGCGGATATCCGCACTGAGTGGGATACCGGAACCGGAACGCGGTTTTCTGATATCTATCCGCAGGCCGCTGCCGGTGCCTGTACGCTGACATCTGAATTTGACAATGTTGCACAGGTTATCTGTCGTTCACCACAGACCCCGCGTATTTCCTATGTTTTCCGCGGAATCTGGTTTGGTCCTGAAACACTGATGCCGTCAGATGATATTCTGAAAAACTGGACAGTCAGTTATGTCGTCTGGGCAAATAAATAACCCGCAATGACAGATGAACTTGCGGAATAGCAATGTAATTCCGTGTCAGTGATTTATGATAAGGCCATTTCCTGATCAGACTGACGATGCAAAGGGAGCAATATGTCACAAGCACAAAGCGGTATTCTGCCGGAACACTGCCGTTTCGGTATTTTTATTGAAGCAAACACGAAAGATGATTTACCGGCAATCCGGCGCGGTTGTCAGGTTTTTCTGGCGGCACTGAAAAAATTACAGGAACAATTTGCCTCTGATCAGCTGAGTGCAACAGTGGCATTCGGTCATGATCTGTGGCGTCAGCTGGGCAGTGAGAGCAGTGCGCCGGAGCTCAAAAACTTCCGTGAACTGGGGCGCGGTCTGGCACCGGCCACGCAGTATGATTTACTGATCCACATTCATTCTCAGCGTCATGATATCAACTTCTCGCTGGCTCAGGCGGCGGTGGCGGCATTTGCCGGTGCGGTTGAAATTCAGGGGGAAACACACGGTTTCCGCTGGACAGAAGAGCGCGACCTGAGCGGTTTCATCGACGGTACTGAAAACCCGGAAGGGGAAGAGCGTCCGGAGGTGGCACTGATCGCGGATGGGGAAGATGCGGGCGGCAGTTATATCCTCACGCAGCGCTGGGCGCACAGCCTGAATAAATGGACACGTTTTTCCGAAGAGCAGCAGGAAAAAATGATTGGCCGCACCAAAGCAGACAGCACCGAGCTGGATGAGAATGTGCGTAACGTGACTTCCCATGTATCCCGTGTGGTCATTGAGGAGGAGGGCGAAGAACTTTCCATTCTGCGCCAGAGCCTGCCGTACGGTACTGCCAGTGGTGAGCACGGACTGTTTTTTATCGCGTACTGCGGTCGTCTGCACAATATTGAGCAGCAACTGCTGAGCATGTTCGGCGAAACTGACGGTAAATTTGATGATCTGCTGCGTTTCAGTAAACCGAAAACCGGTGCTTACTATTATGCGCCGTCGCTGGAACAGCTGAGCGCGCTGTAATAGCAGGTTATGCGGTAAGTAACACAGTTGCTTATGTATAGCTGAAGCAACGGACAAATGAACGAAAAGCATGCGCGTCATGGATGACGCGCCTGAGCTTACAGGGAGGTATTTACAGCGGCTTTTCGTTTTGTCTGTTGTGGCAGCGCTCCCCGGACACTACCAACCGGCATTATCTTTATCCTTACAAAAACAAAGGTTAAATGACACTATTCCGCTGTACCTTCCCCTGAGGGCAACCCCTATCCTGCAGGTATCAACCACACAGGAGGTTCCTCATGTACGAATTTTTCAGAGAAAACTGGTTTCTGCTGATGTTACTGATTTGCCCGCTGATGCACTTCTTTATGCACAGAGGACACGGTTCACACGGCAGTTGTGACCACAATCAGCATAATGAAAAAGCATCAGCACAGCAGGAAGAAAAGAAACATATCGATGCGTAATATCCGGAAGGAAATAATCACTATATATAATTCCATAATGGTATAAGCAAATGGCTTGTATCACTTTACTGATATATGCACACTGACCGGAGTTCCCTGAAACGCATCATCATAATGAGGTTCTCCGCCGTGAAACTGTCTGCCAACGCTGTATTACCTGCCGGTCTGCTGCTCCTCTCTGCGGTGTGGAGTGGCGCCGCCGGTGCTGCTCAGCTGCTGAACAGCTCCTATGATATTGCCCGTGAGTTGTTCACGGACATTAACCCGCTGTTTGAAAAACAGTGGAACGCGGAACACCCGGACGATCCGCTGACTATCCGCCAGTCGCACGGCGGCTCCTCAAAACAGGCCCTGGCGATATTACAGGGACTGCGGGCAGATGTGGTCACTTATAACCAGGTGACAGATGTGCAGATTCTGCATGATAAAGGAAATCTGCTGGCGGCTGACTGGCAGGCCCGTCTGCCGAATAACAGTTCTCCGTATTATTCCACCATGGCTTTTCTGGTGCGCAAAGGAAACCCGAAACAGATAAAAGACTGGGATTCCCTGCTGCGTGATGATGTGAAAATCGTCTTCCCGAACCCGAAAACCTCCGGTAACGGCCGCTATACTTACCTGGCTGCGGAGGGTTTCTGGCAGCAGAAAAACGGTAAAAACAGTGCCAAAACGCAGGAGCAGATGAAAAAATTCCTCAGTAATGTCGCGGTATTTGATACCGGCGGCCGCGGAGCCACCACGTCATTTATCGATCGCGGGCTGGGGGATGTGCTGATCAGTTTTGAATCAGAAGTGAATAATATCCGCAATGAATATGGCGCGGATGATTACGATGTTATCGTTCCGGCATCGAATATTCTGGCGGAATTCCCGGTGGCGCGGGTGGATAAAAACACCGAAAAAAATGGTACTCAGGCTGTTGCCGATGCGTATCTGACTTTCCTGTACAGCCCGGCGGCGCAGGCAAAAATGACACAGTTTAATTACCGTGTTACTGACCCGGATGTGATGGCGGCGACCAAAGGACAATTTCCGCCGGTCACGCTGTTTAAAGTGGAAGATCAGTTTGGTTCATGGTCTGAAGTGATGAAAAGTCGTTTTAATTCAGGCGGTGAATTTGACACTCTGATGGCTCAGGGACGCTGATATGGCAAGGCGGGTATTGCCGGGATTCGGCCTGTCCCTCGGGTTTACCCTGCTTTACAGCGGGCTGATCCTGTTGCTGCCTCTCACCGCGCTGGTATTACAGCTGGCGCAGATGAGCTGGGCGCAGTACTGGCAGGTGATCACCGGTCCGCAGGTGGTTGCCGCCTATAAAGTCACACTGCTCGCTGCGCTGGCCGCCAGTCTGTTCAATGCCGTTTTTGGTGTGCTGATGGCCTGGATTCTGACCCGCCACCGCTTTCCCGGCCGCCGTATTCTCGATGGCCTGATGGATCTGCCCTTTGCGCTGCCCACCGCGGTGGCGGGGCTGACGCTCGCCACACTGTTTGCCCCCAACGGCTGGTACGGCCGTTTTTTTGACTCATTTAATATCACGGTGGTGAATACCTGGATTGGTATTGCTGTCGCGATGATGTTTACCAGTATTCCGTTTGTTGTCCGCACGGTACAGCCGGTGCTGGAAACCCTGAAACCGGAATATGAGGAAGCGGCAGAAACGCTGGGTGCTTCGCGTTTTCAGATATTCCGCCGTGTGATCTGGCCGGAAATTGCGCCTGCCGCCCTGGCGGGCACCGTTTTATCGTTTACCCGCAGTCTCGGTGAGTTCGGCGCGGTGATTTTTATCGCCGGTAATCTGGCGTGGCAGACGGAAGTGGTGTCGTTCCTGATTTTTGTCCGTTTGCAGGAATTTGAATATCCGGCAGCGGCAGCAATTGCCTCTGTGGTGCTGATGACATCACTGGTGCTGCTGCTGGCGGTGAATATCATCCAGAGCCGCGCCGGGTTGCGCACAGGCAGGTCACATGGCTGATTCACTGCGCCGCAGGCGTTTTCCGTGGCAGAAGTGGCTGCTGATTGGCACCGGTCTGCTGCTGACGTTTGTGATCCTGATTGTTCCGCTGATATGGATTTTTGTCACCGCGTTATCTGACGGTATCGGTGGTGTGGTCCGGGCGCTGGCGGAGGCGGATATGCTGCATGCTATCTGGCTGACGCTGATTGTGGCGCTGATCACCGTACCGGTGAATCTGATTTTCGGCACACTGCTGGCGTGGCTGGTGACACGGTTCCGTTTTCCCGGCCGTCAGTTGCTGCTGACGCTGGCTGATTTGCCGTTTGCGGTATCACCGGTGATTGCCGGGCTGCTTTACCTGCTGCTGTACGGCTCGAACAGCTGGCTTGGCGGTTTTCTGGAAAGCTCGCTGGATACCCAAATCATGTTTGCGCTGCCGGGGATTGTGCTGGTGACTATTTTTGTGACCTGTCCCTATGTGGTCAGGGAACTGGTGCCGGTGATGCTCAGCCAGGGCGCGCAGGAGGAAGAGGCTGCTGTGCTGCTGGGAGCCCGTGCGTGGCAGATTTGGTGGCGGGTGACGCTGCCCAATATCCGCTGGCCGCTGTTTTACGGTGTGATACTGACCAATGCCCGTGCTATCGGGGAGTTTGGCGCGGTCTCGGTGGTTTCCGGGGCGATTCGCGGGGAAACGTTCACTCTGCCGCTGCAGGTGGAATTATTGCATCAGGATTATCAGACGGTGGCGGCGTTTACCGCATCCGGACTGCTGGCGCTGATGGCTGTTGTGACCTTATGCATTCGTCACGGAGTGATGGCATATCAGGGATACCGGAGGAAATATGAGCATTGAGATCCGTCATCTGACACATCATTTCGGCGCAGAGCCGGTATTGCAGGATATCTCGCTGTCGGTGGCGGACGGTGAAATGGTGGCGTTGCTGGGGCCGTCCGGTTCCGGAAAAACCACACTGCTGCGCATTATTGCCGGGCTGACGCCTCATACCGCCGGTGAACTGTATATCAGCGGTGAGGAAGTCTCCGGGATGGCTGCCGGTGAGCGCCGTGCCGGGTTTGTATTCCAGCACTATGCGTTGTTCCGGCATATGACGGTGTTTGACAATATTGCGTTCGGTCTGACCGTTCTGCCGCGTAAAACACGGCCGTCAAAAACGCAGATCCACGATAAGGTGATGTCGCTGCTGGAAAAAATTCAGATGCCGCACCTGGCGGACCGGTATCCGGCACAGCTTTCCGGAGGGCAGCAGCAGCGGGTGGCACTGGCCAGAGCGCTGGCGGCGGAGCCACGTATCCTGCTGCTGGATGAACCGTTCGGTGCACTGGATGCCGGGGTGAGAACCGAACTGCGCCGCTGGCTGCGTCAGCTGCATCAGTCGCTGGGATTCACCGCTGTGTTTGTGACGCACGATCAGGAAGAGGCACTGGAAGTGGCCGACCGTATCGTGGTAATGCGCAGCGGGCATATAGAACAGGTTGCGGCACCGGAAAGCCTCGGCAATGATGACAGCAACCGTTTTGTGACGGAATTTCTTGGTCAGATAAATATTTTCCGCGGTGATATCGGTACTGACGGTGTGGTCCGGGTCGGCGGTGTGCGTCAGCCGGTTACCGCGCTGACGGCCGGATCCGGGCCGGTGGCGGTATTTGTCCGCCCGTGGTCGCTGACACTGAAACATACGTTTTCAGCAGATGCGGTTGCCGCACGGATCGTGACGCTCCGTTCACACGGTCATTACCGCACTGCGGTAGTGACTACGGAAGCCGCAGAAGATGAAGTGACGGTGATATTACCGCCGGACACCCGCGCCGCCGCCGGTGATTCTGTCTGGCTGACTATCAGAGAGCTGCGGCTGTTCCGCGGTGAACACGAACTGGCACTGCTGCCGCAGGCGCAGTGCGCATGAACATGAGAATAAATCCGGTTGCATATTGCCTTGCTGCGGCGGTATGGTTTCAGTTTACGGCTCAGGAGGCAGAATAACGTGGCATCTATCAGTAATGGTATCGGTAATACCCCGCTTTTCCGGCTTGCCCGGCTGGGGGAAGAGTACGGTGCAGAAATCTGGATCAAACCGGAAGGCAATAACCCCGGCGGCTCGGTAAAAGATCGTGCGGCGAAAAGTATGATTGAAGGCGCTGAACAGCGCGGGGAAATTCGTCCCGGCGACACGCTGATTGAAGCCACCAGCGGCAATACCGGTATTGCACTGGCGATGATTTCCGCCATACGCGGATACAAATTAAAACTGCTGATGCCGGAAAATATGAGTGCCGAACGTCAGGCCGCCATGAAGGCGTACGGTGCGGAACTGGTGCTGGTCAGCCGGGCGCAGGGCATGGAAGGTGCACGGGATCTGGCGCGGCAGATGGCAGCGGACGGAGAGGGCTATGTGCTCGATCAGTTTAATAACCCCGATAATCCGCTGGCCCACTACCGGACAACCGGCCCGGAGATCTGGCAGCAGACCGGTGGCCGTATCACTCATTTTGTTTCCGCGATGGGCACCACCGGCACCATCACCGGGGTGGCGCGTTACCTGAAAGAGGTCGCGCCGCAGGTGAATATCACCGGCCTGCAACCGGCGGAAAACAGCCAGATTCCGGGGATACGGCGCTGGTCACCGGGGTATCTGCCGGGCATTTTTCAGCCGCAGCTGGTGGATGATATTCTGGATATCACCCAGCAGGACGCGGAGAACACCATGCGTCAGCTCGCGCAGCAGGAAGGTATTTTCTGCGGGGTCAGCTCCGGCGGGGCGGTGGCCGGTGCGCTGAGGATTGCGAAAGAAAAACCGGGAGCGGTGATTGTGGCTGTCATTTGCGATCGCGGTGACCGTTATCTCTCAACCGGTGTTTTCGGCTGAGACATCATCCCGCTGTTTTGCCGGTATATTTCATGTGCAGCAGCGGGAACGGGTTTCCCTCACCATCCAGTTCAGAACGACCTGTCTGTATAAAGCCCATATGGCGGTAAAAACCGGCGCCCTGCGGGTTTTGTTCATTCACATCCAGCTCATCGGCCTGTAACTGCTCAACCGCATAATTCAGCAGGAATTTACCGGTGCCTTTGCCGCGAATTGCCGCATCCACAAACAGCATCTCAATCCGGTTTCCGTCTGTGCCGAGGAAGCCGTGAATCTCTCCGTTTTCATCCTGTGCCATCACCACATTCAGGTTCGGCAGATAGGTATTCAGCAGCAGCGGACGCAGCTTTTCAATATCAGCCTCACCTAAAAAATCATGTGTGGCACGGACGGATGATTCCCAGATAGCCACAAGGCGCGGAAAATAAGCCGGTTTTGCAGGAATGACAGTTAACATAATAACCTGTAAATCAGAGGTATTGAGATGGCAGATGTCCCGGTATGGCGGGACACCTGCGTATGATTAGCTATTGGTATGACGTCTTTTGGGGGTACAGATATACACCCACGCAGGCGGAACGTTGAACATCACACGCTCTTTGCGGAAATGGAAATAGCGGTGCAGGTATTTCTCAAACTTGGTGGTGTACTGGAATAGAATAAACTGTCCGTTACTGATTTCAAGATTGTCACGTACAGCTTTCAGAATACGCAGCCCGACCCGGCGGTCAATGGACAGGAACGGCAGGCCGGAAAAAATCACATTATACGGATGGTTCAGCTTTTCTGCCGAGTCCGAAAAAATCCCCAGACGGCTGTCCTGAAATTTATTCAGCAGACTGACAAAATACGGATCAATCTCGTAGGCATCCAGTTTTGCCTGCGGATTCATCTGATCCAGAATCTGGCGGGTGATAACCCCGGTACCGGCACCCAGTTCAGCAAAATGCTGAACACCGTTCCAGTCGACGTGGCGGACCATTGCACGACACAGCCAGCGTGATGAGGGAGTAATAGTTCCCATGGTTGCCGGAGACGCAATAAATTTTTTAATGTACGCGTAATAGCTCAGTAACGGTGAATAGTTTGATACTTCCATAATAAGCATTCCTTACAAACCCGGCCGGTGTCCGGCAAAAACAGAACACAACATACAACGCACGTTTAAATAGTCACGTCCGTGAAACTTATTCAATATCATATGCCGATTATTCCCTTTCCTCTACAGATAATTAAGGAATTTTTTTAGTGGGCTAAAAATTAAAAACGTCATAAAATTATCATGTAAAACAATGAAATAGAGTGTTTTATTTCGGCTATTAATTAATGGACAGATAATACTGATTTGTTATAAATAATAATCAGATGGATGAATGAGGTAGCTGACAGGGAAAGAATAGCGGATTAAGAGGCCGTTAGTACAGGGATGACAGAGACTTTTGCAAAAGCTGACATTAACGGAATAAACATGACACTCCGCACCGGCATATTATGCTGAATAAAAGCCGGTACGGAATAAGAATTAACTAGTGATGTATTTTTCCGTGATCCATTATCGCCTGACGGAGGCGCTGCTGTAACTCATAACGCTGTTCATACGGCAGCGGGTTGCTGTCACCCAGGCTGACCATCAGTTCATTCATTTCAGTAATACTGTTGCTCTCAATGGCTTTTTCCACATCAGCAACACTTTGGGCATAATCGCTCATACGGCTGTCCTTATTCAGTCTGATTTTAATGCTGCTATCCTACCTGAACAGCCAAAAAAACGTTAGTGCAAAACGGCGGTGTTCAGGCGGCGTGATCATTATGCCGGGATGGTGGTTCCAGCGGAGGCAGACCGTGTGCGGCTCTTGCCCGGTCACAGGCGGCATTGTGCACACCGCTGACCCATGACTGATCAAATTCACGGCAGGGGGACGGGCGCTGCGCGTAGATACTGCATGCCACACACTGACCGACTTCCCCCTGAAGATTGATACAGCGCGGGGATTTCTGATCTGTACCTTTCATGCAGGCCATAAAATCATTCACTTTTTCTGTCATCTCTGCCGGTACCACACCGCCCGTGATATCCATTTCTCCGTGATAAAATGAGACCCGGAAATAGGCACAGCATGCCCCGCACTGCATACAGGGATTGGTGTCCGCATCAGTAAACGCAATTACATTACTCATGATAGTTAGCCACATTATGCAAACGCGGTGATAATTTCACCGCCGACCGAGTTTTGTCCTGAATAAATCTTCAGGGCGGATTATTGTTTTTATTTTACCGCTTAAATTCATTAAAAATAAACAGCAACAGATCACAAAATAATGGGCAAAGCTAAAATAATAAGTCTACTAACAAAAGATGATCAGGATTATTATCTGATATCTGAGCTAATTTTCTGTTTTTAAAAGATAAAGTAAATTCAGCGCTGGCGGTGTTCTCCTGCACAATCTGCTGCCGCAGTCTGGCGCAAAGCTAAAAAAATCAATGAGGTTGCTGACAGTGGTAATACTTTCAATATGGTTTACTTTCCGCATCGGAAAACAGCGTCGGAAAGTAAAGGGAAAGGCATGCCCATGTCTCAGGATGAGCAGAAAGCACTGTGGTTGCCCGTTTGTGAAACACAGCCGCAGGGGGAGTATTTAAAAGCAGACAGTGCCCGTTACCGGCCGCTGCGTAATCTGTTCAATATTGCCCAGTCTTCACTGCGCCGCCTGCTACAGCAAACCGATGAGGAAAGCAGGGCGCAGCACCGGCAGCAGATGCTCGCCGATCAGACCGCGCTGGCGGATACATTGTTCCCGGTTCTGGCAGATACTGCCCGTGATATCAGTCTTTCCGGCTGGTATCTCTGGTGCCGGATTTTACAGGACCCGTCTCTCCGCGCCCTTGAGCAGTCTCTTGCCTGGTTCTCTGTGCAGATGACAGAACACTGGGAACACCAGCCGCCGCAACATACGGAAGATCCGCAGGCTGAGCAGATAAAATTACAGGAGCTGAGTCTGATTCTGGGCACCGCCACCGAAAACTGCTTGTTTTACAGTGCGGTATTGCTGTTGCCGGTGGCAGATGACATCCCCTATTACCATTATCTGCAATGTCAGCACCGCGGAACGTTGCCGGATCTCCCGGCGCGCTCTGAAGAAGCCCGGACAGATGCCCGTCAGCGCATTGATATGCTGACACAGTGCCTGGCGCACTTACAGCCGCTGGCTGCCTTTTTTACGGCACGGAGTGCTGCCGGCACGGTACATCCCGCCTTTTTTACCGAATTACTGACCGGTTACCGCAGTGCGGTGATGGCTGTCAGCGGTCTGCCGCTGTCCGCACCACCGGTAACGGATGCACCGCCGGAATCCCTGCCGCAAAAACCGGAATCACCGGCTGCGGAACAGTCTGCCCGCCCGGATTTTCCGGCACTCAGTCAGCGTAATCATCACAACCGTGATACTGCACTGCGGCAGTTACGCGAAATTTCACGCTATTTCAGAGACAGCGAACCTCACAGCCCGATCTCCTACCTGCTGGAAAAAGCCATCCGCTGGGGACAGATGTCTCTGGCCGGGCTGTGGCAGGAAATCTTACTGGAAGACAACAGCACTCTGCTGGACCGGATTTTTTCACTGACCGGTCTGAATGACATGCAGATGACGGAATTGCCGGAGCCGGAAAACGGTATATCCGGCACGGCATCCGCAGATGAAAACCCGACCTTACCGGCAGAGCGCGGCAATACCGCACTGCGCTGGTAATTATTACACACACATAATAAGGATAGTTATGGCAAGTATTTATATGCGAATTGATGGCGTTGATATTAAAGGCGGCGCAACAGTTATCGGCCTGGACGGCGCAAACTGGTTTGCGGTGGATTCTTACAGCTGGGGCGGCTCCCGCAATGTGGCGATGGATATCGGTAACGGCAATAACGCCGATTCCGGTATGGTCGCGATTCAGCCGGTCAGTGTGGCAAAACAGATTGATGGTGCATCGGAAGATCTGCTTTCTTTCCTGTTTAATCCGGGTAAAGAAGGTAAAACGGTGGAAATCGCCTTTACCAAACCGGAAGCTGACGGTTCCGGCGCATCGGTGTATTTCCAGATCAAACTTTCTCATGCCCGCCTGACCGGTTACAACGTCAGCGGTTATGACGGCGCACAGCCGCATGAAATGATCACGTTCTCCTATGTGGAGATTTCCCAGAAACATTCCTATGAACTGGAAGGCGGCGAGCTGAAAGAGGGCGGCATTGTTACCTACAACCTGCCGCAGGGCAAACTGCTGTCCGGCGCGAAATAATACTGAACGGGAAGCCTGAGAGCTTCCCGTTTTCTTGATAACCGCAGGAAAATTGTTATGGCAATGAATGCACAGCACAAGCGGGTAAATAAAAACCGCGTCAGTATTACGTATGATGTTGAAGTAAACGGGGGATCAGAAAACCGGGAATTGCCGTTTGTCGTCGGGGTGGTCGGTGATTTTTCCGGCCACAAACCGGCGGATAAAAAATGTGCGCCGGAAGACCGGGAATTTACCGGTATTGATAATGACAATTTTAATGATGTGATGGCGCAGATAAATCCGGAACTGACCTTTAATGTCACCAATACACTCAGTGATGACGGCAGTGAGTTCCCGGTTGAACTCTCTTTTACCTCAATGGCGGATTTCCATCCGGAAAATCTGGTTAATCAGATTGCACCGCTTAAATCGCTGGCTGAAACCCGTAATCAGCTGAAAACGCTGCTCAGCAAAGCAGACCGCTCCCGTGATCTGGAGCAGTTGCTCAAAGAAATCCTGCAAAACACCGAAGCGCTGAGTTCGCTTTCCTCCGAGCTGGCTGTACAGGAGGAGAGCTGATGAGCGACACCCTGCAACAACAGGCGGCAGCATCACAGAGCACGGCAGAACTCAGCTTTCTGGATCGCGCGGTGCAGGCCACGGTGCAGACGCCGCCGGACACCACCCGTGATCTGATGACCGCGCTGACCCGGCAGGCCATGGCGGGTACCGTGAGCTGGGACAAAAATCTGACGCTCACGCTGCGTAAAGCGATCGCACTGATTGATAAACAGATTTCCGCGCAATTATCCGAAGTGATGACCGATCCGGATTTCCGGCGGCTGGAGGGCAGCTGGCTGGGATTGCATAAACTGGTCAGGGAAAGTGACCCCGGCGCTGATCTGAAAATCCGTATGGCGGATTACACCAAAACCGAGCTGCTGCAACAGTTTGAAAACGCACCTGCGATTGATCGCAGCCCGTTTTTTAACTGTGTTTATCAGGCAGAGTTCGGTACTGCAGGCGGTCAGCCGTACGGGGTGTTGCTCGGGGATTTTGAATTTGGCTACGGTGATGAGGATGTGGCGCTGCTGCGTTACATCGGCGAAGTGGCCAGTGCCTCACATGCGCCGTTTGTGGCGGCGGCGGGGCAGTCGATGTTTGATTTTCAGTCAATGACCCGGTTTGCGGACGGCAAACCGGTGGCCGCCGGGTTTGATGCTCCCGCGTATGCCTCGTGGAATGCATTCCGCGCCGCCGATGAATCCCGCTATGTGGCACTGACACTGCCGAAAACCCTGGCGCGTCAGCCTTACGGCACCGGCGGAAAAAGTATCGGCGGATTTGAGTTTGAGGAATTACCGCAGCGGGCGGACGGCTCCGCACAGGTGTCGTCACAGGATCAGTTTGTCTGGAGCAATGCGGCCTATGCTTTCGGGTTGCTGCTGACACAGGCTTACCGCCGCTTCGGCTGGTGTACTGCGGTGCGCGGAGCAGAGAATGGCGGCAAAGTGGATAATCTGCCGAATTATATCTACCGCAATGATGCCCGTGATGCCGTTCAGCTTTGCCCGGCACAGGTGAATCTCACCGATGAGCGGGAAAAAGAGCTCAGTGACCTCGGCTTTCTGCCGCTGGTGCATTACAAAAATGCTGCACACGGCGTATTTATGGGCGCGCAGACGGTACATAAACCGAAAATCTATACTGATCCGGCGGCGACCGCTAATGCGGCAATTTCAGCCAGACTGCCTTACGTCATGGCAAGCAGCCGTATCGCACAGTATCTGAAAGTGATTGGCCGTGATCGTGTCGGTTCGAATCTTTCGGCGGCGGATGTGGAAAAATCCCTCGATCGCTGGCTGCATCAGTATGTTAATCCCAATGCTATCGGCAATGAAGCTAAAGCCACGCATCCGCTGGCGGAGGCCAAAGTTACCGTGACAGATTTACCCGGCCGTCCCGGTATGTATGCGGCGGTGGCGTGGATACGGCCATGGTTGCAGATGGAAGCCCTCACGGCTTCGCTGCGGATGGTGGCGGATATTCCGGGCGGGTAATACAGGATGTCGCGGATGACGGATTTTCAGACTGCGCTGCATCAGGCGGCGGCCCGGCAGGATCACAGTCAGTTTTGTGCGTTGATACAGCATGCTGTTCACAGTATTGACCAGCTGTGCACCACTCAGCTGCAACAGGTGCTGCATCACCCGGATTTCTGCGCGCTGGAAGCCCGCTGGCGCAGTCTGCGTCATCTGACCGCCCTGGTCACATCCCCCCGGCGGGTGGTTATCCGTCTGCTGGATCTCTCCTGGCCGCTGCTGGCCCGGGAGCTGAACACCGCCTTTGATATCCGGCATACCCTGTTATACCGCCTGCTGTATCAGCGTGAACTGAATACGGCGGGGGGATTGCCGTTCGGGCTGTTGCTGGTGGATCACCAGATGGTGTTTACCGGCGGTGGTGAGTATGACGAGCTGTATACCGCCACCCGGCTGGCTGAGCTGGGAGAAGTGTCATTATGTCCGGTGATCATCGGTACTGACCCGCATTTTACCGGAGATGACCTGCACTGGTTCTCCGCGGATCACGACAGAATTTCCCGTATTCTGAACAGCCCGGATTACTGCCTGTGGCAAAAGTTACGTTGTCACGAACAGGCGCGCTTTCTTTATCTCGCGCTGCCGCGTTTTCTGCTGCGTTATCCGCATACAACACCCCGCTGCGGCTTTGTTTATCAGCCGGATAACCTGCCCGGCGGGGAATTATGGGGCAATGCTGCCTGGCTGGTGGCGATGAATGTTATCTGTGAGTTTGAGCGGATCAGCTGGTTCGGTTTTTTGCGCAGTTATGACAGCGGCGGCACACAGGGGGCGATAGTGGCTCCGCTGGCAGGCGGGGATACGCTCACGCCGCCGGAGATAGTCACGGAAACCGATCTGGCCTGCGAACAGGATAATTTCTGGGCAGAGCAGGGGCTGACCGCCTGTACTTCACTGTATCTCAGCGGGCAGTACGGTTTTTTCAGTTATTACAGTGTCTGGCAGCCGCCGGAACCCCGCTGGCGGCAACTGACCATGCTGCCGGTGAATCTGATGGCATGCCGGTTTGCGCATGCCATCCGGACGCAGATCCGCGACAAAATCGGCAATTTTGATTCCCCGGCGGCGTGTCAGCGTGCAGTGGAAAAATGGCTGAAACGCTATGTCAGCGATGTTGATTACGGCGAGGATGTCATTATGGCCGATTATCCGCTGCGCCGTGCGTCTGTCGTTATGAGTGCGGACCCGGCGGATCCGGCGCGTTATCAGTGCCGTATCTGCCTGCAGCCGCAGTATCAGTACGATATCAGCGAGGCGAATGTGGATCTCACACTCTGGTTTTCCCGGCCGCAGGGAGAGGTGTTGTTATGAGCCTGCTCGAACGGCTGTGCCACGAAGCGGATGAGCCGCCGTATCAGCCCTGTACGGAACGGGCGATCACGGCACATCTGTACCGGATCATCAACGCCAGAGCACCGATCTGGCAGGACGGCAGGAAAGGCAGCGGTATCGCCGGGTTTGGTCAGAGCCATCTGCTGCGGGCGCAGGGAAAATTCCATCTCACGGCAATCACACAGGAAATCGAAAGTCTTATCCGCTGCTATGAACCGCGCTTACAGCAGGTGAATGTCACCATTGTGCCGCATTCATACCGGCAGCATCAGATTCATTTTGAGATCACCGCACTGTGCGGCGGCCGGGAAGTGTGTCTGCCGGTCTGTCTGGATTTTAATGCCGGACAACTGATAAACCCGGAGGCCGCCGGTGCGTGACAACACACTGTATTACTTTGAACAGCAGCGGCAGCAACTGCTGGAGGGGCTGGATGCTTTCTGTCGTCAGCATCCGCATCAGGCGCAGTTACTGGGGATCAGCAGACAGACGATTACCGATCCGCAACTGCGTGCGCTTCTCGATGGTGTGGCCTACCTGACGGGACTGACGGCGCAGCAGTTGGATCTGACCGCGCCGCAGCTGACAGAAACGCTTGTCCGTACTGTGTTTCCGGATTACCTGCACCCGGTGCCTGCGCTGCTGCCGGTGGTATTCACACCGCAGGCGGCGGCACAGGTGCAGACGCTGGCGGCGGATACTCCGTTCACCACCCTGAACACTGCCGGGGATACCATACACTGGCGGACACAGCAGCCGCTGACGCTGACGCCGCTGGCAATAACCGGACATCGTTTTATTCCGCAGGCGGTGATCTATCCGGAGCAGGGGGAGAGCCGTACCGCCGCCTGTTCCCTGCAACTGACTTTTTCGGTGACTGTGCCGGGATTTCCGGTATCAGAACTGCACCTGACTTCCCTGGCGCTGCATTTTACCGGTGACGGCGATCTTCCCTGGCTGATTGATGATGCAGTTCACTGTCAGTGTGCCGCCATCCGGCTGAATGCCGGGGAAACAGAGATGTTTTTACCGCCGCAGGCGTGTCAGCGATTACCGCTGACTCAGCGTACGGAAGCGGAAGATAATGCGCAGGCACTGTTATATGACGCGCTGTGGTATCCGGAACAGGCGGCAGGCACGGTGATATCACTGGCGGATTCACTGCAGCAGTGCAGCGGGCAGGATTTCACACTGACATTTATTTTCCGCGACATGCTGCCGGAACCGGCACGTTTTGCCCGCAGTGGCAGCATCGTGCTGTTCCGTACGGTGCTGACAAACTGCTTTGAACATCAGAGTGAACCGTTACGGGTATCGCCGAACACCAATCCGCACCCGCTGTGCGCAGATACCCGCGCGGATGTGCTTTTGTATTCAGCGGACGCGGTGACGGATATCACCACACTGCCTGCCCGGCCGGTGCCGCAGCTGTACCATCAGCTTGTCACACAGCGCTCTGGCTGTTGCTGGCAGCCGGTGTGCGGTGCGGCAGGAGACGTGACACATCTTAACTGCCTGTTATCTGATGAAGACAGCGGGGAGGGGCATGCACGGCTCTGGGTTGTGCGCGGCCGCGGAACTCAGGGAGCGCTGGCAGAGACAGCGGCCGGAGAACCGGTCACACCGCAGCAGGCCGATCCGCTGACCTATCACGTTGTTGCCGCTCAGCGGGCAATGCAGCTTCCTCTGCCGGTGCAGCCGGATCCGTGCGCGCTCTTTTTACGGCTCCGGCAGACCCGGCTGGCAGATCTTATTGATTCACCGCACGGTGCCGCACCACTCAAAGCCCTGTTGTCGCTGTATGACCGGCAGAATTCACCGGTGATCACCGGGCTGATTGCCGCCATTGAAGAGGTCACTTCCTCGCCCGGCGTGACCGTCCGTTTTTATCATCACCTCCCGCTGACGATTCCGGGGCGGCATATCACCGTCACACTGGCACACAACACGCCGGTGGCAGGAACGGCTTTCTTTGCCGCTCTGCTGGAAGCACTCTTCACCACGCTGAGTCATGATCATGAATTTATGCAGCTCACACTGCGTTGCCGTAATGATCGTGGTGCGGCATATCACGGACCGGTGAGGATCGCTGATGAGCCGTTCTGATCCTCCCGGCCTGCTTGGCACCGGTGGTGTGCTGCCGCGTTATATTACCGGCCCGGTAGCGGAATATGCACAGGCTCATCAGCAGACCGCCCCGCAGGATTTTTTTCTGATTTTTGATGCGGTCTGCCGCCGGTTACAGCAGGCGGCAGACCGGCAGCACAGCGGACAATCCGCCGCTGCGGAATTACCGCTGACAACGCTGATACAGACGCTGTTACCTGAAGCGGCTGTCTGTTATCCGGCAGCGGCGCAGGTATGGGGCGGCAATACCCGGCTGCGGGCACTGAACAGGACAGTATCGGCCTTTTTTGCCTGCCGCACGGAATTTCAGTACGCCCCGCCAGTCCGTATCCCGTATCACCCGCCTGCCGGAACCGGAAACTGCCTCGGCGGCGGTGCGCTGGCAGGCACGCACTGCTATCTGCGGAATGCACATCTGCAGGTGCATGTCTTTACTGATCCGCTGCAACCCCGCGACAGCTGGCAGACCGGCGGGGAATATCACCATTATCTCGGATTACTTATCCGGACATTTTTCCGCCGTCCGCTGACGTTTGACGTTATTTTCCGGACAGATAACACACAGATGATGCCTGCACAACTTGCTGCCGCCGCATCACGGCTGGGACGAAATACCCGGCTCTGACAAGGAACCGCTATGCTGACTATCGATTTACATCAACTTATCCGGCGGTTATCGCCGCCGCTGGTGACGGCACTGGAGGATGCGGCGCAGGAGTGTGTCCGCCGTCATCACCGGGCGGTCACACCGCAGCACTGGCTGCTGATTCGCCGCCTGCCGTGATCTGAACTGGTGTGAGGCACCGGCAGATAATGCGGCACTGCAATACAGCCTGAATGATGCACTGGCGCTGCTGCCGCAGTCGGCGGATGCGTCCCCGGTGTTTGCCCCGGAACTGACAGAACTGATGAAACAGCTCTGGCTGCATGTCTCGCTGAATCAGGGCGGGCAGCAGATCAGTGATATTCATCTGTTGCAACTGCTGCGGCAGACGGCGTGCAGCGGCATCCCGCCTGCGGTGACGGCATGGGCACAATCAGTGGACGCACAGTGGCTGGCGCAGAAGATAACGGCATTGCCGCCGGGTGCGGCTCCGGCGGCACAGGACAGCCAGGGAACAACACTGCTGGAGACGTATGCCCGCGACCTGACAGCCCTGGCGCGGGCGGGAAAGCTCGACCCGGTGATTGGCCGTGACAGTGAAATCCGCCAGATTCTGGATATTTTCTGCCGCCGCCGTCAGAACAGCCCGATTATGGTCGGCGAGGCAGGCGTGGGAAAAACCGCCATTGCGGAAGGCCTGGCGCAGCAAATCAGTGACGGTAATGTGCCGGAACGGCTGCGCGGCTGCGAAGTGTGGGAGCTGGATCTGACGGCGTTACAGGCGGGTGCCGCTATGAAAGGGGAATTTGAGCAGCGGCTGAAAAACCTGCTGGCGGAGATCCGCACCGGCAGCACAGAAAAAATCATTTTTATTGATGAAGCCCATACCCTGATCGGTGCAGGCGGCACAGCGGGTCAGGGGGATGCGGCCAACATCCTCAAACCGGCGCTGGCACGCGGCGAATTCAGAGCGCTGGCTGCAACCACCTGGTCCGAATACAAACAGTTTATTGAGCCGGACCCCGCGCTGACGCGGCGTTTCCAGCCGGTAAAAATTGCCCCGCCGGATGAAGCCACCACGCTGACCATCCTCAATACCCTGAAACCGGTACTGGAGCAGCATCACGGCCTGCCGGTCACGGAAGCCGCCTGTGAAGCGGCGGTACGGCTTTCTGTCCGCTATCTGCCGGAGCGGCAACTGCCTGATAAAGCGATCAGTCTGCTGGATACCGCCTGTGCCGGGTTATCGGTTGCACGCTCCGTCACACCGGAAAGTGCGGCAGATGCCGTGAATGACCATCATATTGCGGAGGTTATTGCGCTGTGGACGGGCATTCCGGCCGGGCATCTGGCCGCGGATGACATTTCCCGGCTGAGCCGCCTGGAAGAAAAAGTGGCGGAGCGGGTGATCGGCCAGACCGCGCCGGTTGCGGCGGTGGCACAGGCTATCCGTATCGCCCGTAGTGGTCTGAATAACCCGTTGCGGCCGCAGGGGGTATTTCTGATGTGCGGTCCGGGCGGTACCGGCAAAACCGAAACTGCTCTGGCACTCTGTGAGGCGCTCTGCGGCGACGAACGGCGGATGGTCACACTGAATATGACGGAGTTTAAAGAGCCGCACAAAGTCTCCATGCTGCTGGGTGCCCCGGCGGGCTATACCGGCTACGGCAAAGGTGGTGTGCTGACCGAAGCCGTGCGCCGTAATCCGTACACTATCCTGCTGCTTGATGAGATGGAAAAAGCGCATCCGGCCATTCATGACGTGTTTTATCAGATTTTCGACAAAGGCCGTATCGCTGACAGTGAAGGGCGGGAAATCGATTTTCGTCACTCGATCATCATTATGACCAGCAACGCGGCAGAAGAAGAGATTGCGGCGCACTGCCGTGAAGAGCGCCCGGAAACAGCCGGACTGGTGCAGCTGATCTTCCCGGCACTGCTGCGTCATTTCCGGCCGTCGTTTCTTGGCCGCACCACCATTATCCCGTACTACCCGCTCAATGATACGGAAATGGCGGCGATTGCCCGGCTGTCACTGGAACGGGTGGGTAAACGTATTCAGGAAACCTATCAGTGCACGTTTGATTATTCAGATGAATTAGTCACTTATCTGTTGTCACTGCCTTATTCAGCAGAAACCGGCGCAAGAGCGGTTGAGCAGGGGATCACGGGTAAACTTCTGCCGCAGATTGCCGAAGCCTGTATTGAAAAACGCAGACAGCAGACTGCCATTACCCGGGTTTCATTATCAGTGACTGATAATAACCCCGTTGTTTTTATTGATTAACATCAGGATCACCGCTATGTCATTGACGATTCGGATAGTCAGCGCGCCGGAGAATAACCCTCTGTCACAATACTGCTTTGACAGCAGAGACGGCACTATCGGGCGTGATGCTCAGGCCGATATTGTGCTGGATGACCCGGATTCCCGTATTGAGGATATTCATGCCACACTCCGCTGCACGGCCGCCGGTTATATTCTGACCGATACCAGCCGTGACGGGGTGTTTATCAATAACCGGCACGACGCGCTGGGTCATGGCACAGACTATCTGTTACAGGACGGCGACATGCTGGGAATCGGTGCTTTCCGGCTGCTGGTCTCCTGTTTTTCCCCGCTGAACCGGACACCGGAGCCGCTGAATACACAGGGCGAAGAAAATGCCCTGCGCAGCCTGTTTTCGCCGGCGGATGATAACACCTGTTTTGATAATGACCCGTTCCTCGGCACTGCACCGGTGAAAAAACCGGCACCGCATGATATCCGTTACCGTTTTTCAGCAATAGCCAGACCGTACGGCAGCCCGGCAGCGGTTGCAGAACCCGCACCGGAACCGGTGTGTGTTCCTGAACCGGACAGTGTGCCGGTTCCTGAACCCGTTCCCGTGTTTACGGCGGCACCGGAAGCTGTTTTACCGCCGGTGCTGACCGGCGGCAAACTGATGCTGCTGCAATCACTGCTGCCGGAAATCAGCCGGGCCCTGAACCTGGCGGCGGAGAAAATGATCCGTGATATCTCCCCTCAGCAGTTGGAAGCACTGCACCGTGACCAGAAAATTGCCGGAAAAATTGATTACTGGCAGACCTACAAGCGCTTCTTCAGCCAGCAGATTGCGGATGACCATCTGAAAACCAAACTGACAGATTATTTCCGCAGTGAATTTTACACCCAAATTATTCAGTCATCATGAAACGACGTATCTATCTGTTTATATCTGTTTTTTTATTTTTCGGCCCGGTGTCCTGCCGCTTCGGGACACCGCCGGATACCGGTCTGTTGCGTGTGGTAATCCGGGCACAGGAAAACAGTAACCCGAATGCGGATAACCGCCCGGCACCGGTTGTGCTGCGGATCTATCAGCTCAGCAGCGATGAGATTTTTCAGCGCGAACGCTTTCTGCCGCTGTGGCAGCAGGATCAGAGGTTACTCAAAGAACAGCTGCTGGCCAGAAAGGTGACGGCACCGGTCTATCCCGGCGGTCTGGAAACGCTGTTGCTGCAATTACAGCCCGGTGTGACACATATCGGTGTGCTCGCCGGTTTCTCTGCGGCAGAGGCTGCGAATAAGCAGGTGATTGCGGTACTTCCGCTGCCGGTGATGCAGGTGTCACTGTTTCTGGACGGACAGACACTGTCACTTTCAGCGGGGGGCAATGATGATTAATGAAACGGCCGGTATCTGGTGGCTGGAGGGATTATTTCTCCAGCCGGAGCATTTTATCCAGGAAAGCCGTCTGCACAGCTACTGCCTGCGCGATGTGACACAGCAGCTGAGCGGCGGTCTTGCCGGTTTTTCCCGGCTGATGACAGATGAGTCTCTGACAGGGGCGGGAAAACTGACTTTGTTACAGGCACACGGTGTGATGCCGGACGGTACGCCGTTTATCACGGACACGCCGCTGAGTGTCAGTCTGGACGGACTGGCGGGGGATATGACGTTTCTGCTGACACTGCCACTGAGCAGTGCGCCGGATCGTTTTACCGCAAAACCGCTCAGCGTCAGTGAAAACCGGGAGCCACAGATGCGCGAACCGGTGATGACCAGTGCCGCACATCTGAATCTTCAGCTTAAATGTGCCTCACAGTGCCGTGAAGATGAAACCGGGCTGAAGGTTGCCCGGCTGCACTGCCGGGAGGGTGCCGGACACCCGCTGCCGGAGGCGGAATTTTGTGCGCCGTATCTGTTTGTTCAGGATAACCCGTGGCTGAGCCGCAGGGCGGAAGATATCCGGCTGCTGCTGGCACAGCGGCTTCAGCGGCTTTATAACGCTCCGGCCGGGGAAACGGCCTGTCTTCATTTACAACCGCTGCTGACACAACTGCAAAGTCTGGCGGCGGGCGATCGTATCTTCTGCCGGGATTTTTACCGTTTCTGTCTGCATCTGCAATCCGTTTTATATGCGCTGACCGCGACACCGGCACCTGAACCGCAACCGTGGCGGAATGACGATCACGCCGGGCTGTTTACGCCCTGTATTCAGTCACTGAAGCACCTTCTTGCCCCGCAGACCCGGCAGCATATACAGCCGCTGAACTGGGATACCCGGCTGCTGACAACCCGGCGTTTACTGCGGCTTGCGCTGCCGGAATCCGCCTTTGCGGAGCAAAGCCGCCTGATCGTGGAATATGCGGATGACAGCGGCAGGCCGCCGGATGCCGGCCGGACAGCACGCCTGCTGAAACTGGCCGGAAACCGTCAGATAGCGGCCTGTGTGAATAACGGGCTGACCGGTATTCCGCTGCTGCCTCTGAACAGCGTTCCGGAGGGGATCACAACACATCCGGGCGCCATTTATTTTGAACCGGATATCCGCAGCCCGCTGTGGGCGCAGATGGCACAGGACGATCTGGTTCTGGCTCTGCATATTGATGGCCAGCTGCCGCATGCCCGGCTGAATGCCATCCTGATAACCCGGAGGTAATACGTCATGGAGACAGGTTCCGTAACAACCGCAGAAGCCGGACATCCGGACACTGGACAAAATGTGCTGATCAGCGCAGGACAACCGCTGCTTCAGGCTTTGATTATGCTGGTGCAGGGCGGGACTCCGCCGGATCTGACACTGTTCCGGCAGCAGATGTTACAGGGCGTGAGCCGGTTTTACCGGATTTGCGCTGCCCGTCAGCTGCATCCTTCCCTGATCGGAAAAAGTGCCTTTATCTGGTGTGCCGCGCTGGATGAGGCGGTGCTGAGTACGCCGTGGGGAGCGGAATCGGTCTGGCAGGAACATACGCTGACCGGAGCGGTGTTTCAGAACCGGCGCGGCGGAGAGGACTTTTTCCGCTATCTGCACCTTGCGGTGCATAACCCCGTTCCGCTGCGGGATTTTCTCGAATTACAGTTTTATCTGTTATCACTCGGATTCCGCGGGGAATACCGCACACAGCCGGAAGCGCTGGCCGCCTGTTACAGCCGGCTGCGCCATATTCTGATCAGCAGCCGTCAGGATGCGCTGTCTGCGCCGCCGGGACGTTGTACCGGCCGGAACCGGCCTGCGAAATGTATTCCTCTGCCGCTGATTTTGTCCGGTTCACTGCTGCTGTGCGCAGCATTCCGGGCGGCGGCGGATTTCAGTTATCAGCAGTTATTACAGCAAGTGAGTGATGCGCTGACAGCCCTGTTCTGAACAACGGAGATTGGTGATGAAAATCAGAACCGCAATAATGTATGCGCTGGTGATCCTGCTGCTTACCGGACTGACCGCAACGGCCTGGTATTACTGGCTGACAGAGGGCGGCAGCGCACTTTTGCCGGTATTTGTGTCGCTGCTGAGTTTGTGTCTTGCGGTTTACGGACTGTTCAAAACCTCATGGCAGGCAGAGCAGGATGTGAAGCAGTTACAGCGGCAGCAACAGCGCCGTGAACTGCGCCGGTACCTGCATCAGACACGCCGCCGTCTGCGCCGCAGCGGCGGGGCACCCCGGTGGGACAAGCGCCGTATCAGCACGTACTGGCTGATGTGTGACGATCTGCCTCAGGCACAGGCGTTTATGCGTCAGCACGGATTTACCCCGCTGGCGGAAGAGCAGGTACCTTTCTGTTATCAGGCGGGTAATACCGTGATTCGTATCAGCACACCGGCGTGGCTCACCGGAGACGGCGGGCAGGAGAGTGCCCGGTACCTGGTGCGTCTGAATCCGTCTCAGCCGCTGCACGGTTTTATCTTATTGTCTCCGGCACCGGCGCTTGCGGCGCTCAGTGATGAACAGGTGATTCAGTCCGGGCGGCAGCACCATGAAGCCTGTATCGCATTTTCAGTTCTGCTCGGATGCCGCCCGCCCTTGCATCTGATGTTCCCGGGGCTCGGCAGTGTGCCTGCTCTGCGGCGCGGATTTGCTGATCCGCAGCGGGCACAGTTTTGTCACAGCACCGATTTCAGCCGTGAGCGGAAGACGCTCCCGGATGCGCCGTTTGCACAATTTACAGCGGATTTAATATTGTCATTACAACGGGAGCAATTTACGGCGCTGGCAGACGGGCAGCCGGAACAGAATGCGGCCGTGCTGTCGTTCCCGGCACAACTGGAAGCACACCTTAACAGACAGACACAGTATGTGGCGGCCCTGCAGCACCAGCACACGGCGGGCACACGTCTGGTGTTGTCATCGGCACTGCTGTGCGCGGCGGAATGCGGGGAACTGCATATCGCCACACCGTTGTTTGAACGGGTTATTCATGGCCGTGATGAAGTTATCTGTCAGGGGCGGGAGCGGCGCAGGCTGACAGGGTATTGTCTGGCAGTCAGCGTGTGCCTGGCGGGCACTGCTGCAGCAGGCGTGATGCAATGGCACCGTTTTCAGGTACAGCAGGAAACTTTCAGCGAACACCTTGAATATCTGTCACGTATTGTCCCGGCACCGGCCGGAGAACGGGTTCACTATCTGCATCTTTTACAGCCGGTGGTCACAGCGATCCGCCGTGATTATGAGCAGCGCTGGTTTTCGTCCCCGTTGCTGCCGCTGTACCGCGATTATCAGCAGCAGATCCGCACGGTGTTATTTCCGCTGCTGGCTGCTGAGCGGGAACAGCATCTGCAACAGGCGGTAACGTCGTCTTCACCGCAACTGTTACAGGTTACCGGCGATTACCGGCAGTTATTTGCGGATGACCACCGCGGAACAGATATCAGTGATGCTGACAGCGGTGATGATATTCTTTCTCTGCTGGATGATTATCCGGTTCAGCCGCTGACTCAGGAGGAACGCCGTTTATACAACGCCGCGCTGGTGGCGCAGGCACGGCAGAAGGTGGCAGCGTCTGATCCCGCGCAGTGGATCTACCCGGTGCTGCGGGAGCAGTTTCTCCGGGAGTACGGCACGGTGCCGCTGAATACCCTGTTTCCGGCGGATATCACATCACTGTTTCAGCCGGAACACCGTTTTTCATCGGTCCCGTACACCATGACCAAAGCCGGTTATACCGCCTGGCAGGCACAGTGGGAAGACCCGGATTTTCAGTCCCGGTTTACGGATCTCCTGCAACAGTGGACGGAGAATACACCGGTTGCACCGGAGAGTATCATCGCGCAAATCAGCCGTCAGTATGATGAGGAATATATCCGCTACTGGCAGCAGTTTTTGTCATCGCTGGCACCGCGTCATACCGGTTCACCGGAAGCACTGATCACGGCACTGCGGCTGACAGAACAGCCGTTCAGTGATCCGGTGACGGCGCTGGTACAGGGGATCAGCCGTAATACCACGTTTGCGGCGGCGAAGCCCGGTGCTGCACCGGATCTGAAATCCGGACAGCAGACTGCCTCATTACTGGGGATGAGCAAACTCAGCAGTAAGCTGAGAAAAGCAGGACGGCTGCAATCCGCGTTCAGTCAATATAAAAAAACAGATGAACCGGCGGGGGTTAATATCAGCCGCGCGTTTTCCGCATGGTATGTATTACTGACCCCGGAGGGGATGCCGTCACCGGCGCTGGCCGCCCTCCGGCAATCGTCGGTATCTCTCCGGCAGTACTGGGAGCAGGGAATGGCAGGAAATGACCCGCAGGCATGGGGTTATCAGCAGATAATGAAAAGCGCGGAGCCGCCGGAGACCGTACCGGGTGTGCCGCCGGTACTGGAGGCTTTGCTGCGGCAGTGGCAGCAGACCTCCGCACAGTTACAGGCCGGTCTGGCGGCACACTATCTCGACAGACAATGGCAGACCACCGTTTACCCGTTCTGGCGTGACCGGCTCGCCCCTTACTACCCGTTCAGCCACAATGCACAGGGCGTGAAACCGGATGATCTGCATGCTTTTCTGACCCCCGGCGGAGTGATGGACACTTTTATGCAGTTATTGCCGCCGGATCACCGCAACAACCCGCTGTATGCGGCACTGAAACAGCCGGAAGCACAGACCGGACAGTTACGTCAGTTATTTTATGCGGATGCCTCTGCGGCGCTGAATATGCGCATCTCATTACGTCCGGTGGCGCTGACGCCGCAATTATCAGGAATCCGGCTGGCACAGGGAAATAATTCGCTGTTCTACCAGCACGGCCCGTCGTTATGGCAGGATTTTTACTGGCCGCCTGCCGCAGATGCAGAGCCGCTGACAGCGGACTATTTCCGTCACGGCAAAGTCGTGTATTCCGCCTCTTATCCGGGAGAATGGGGACTGTTGCGCTGGCTGCTGACGGCACAGTCTCAGGGGCTTGCCGCATCACCGGAGAGTGTGGTCACGGAAAACGGTTATATGTTCCGGTTCCGCAGCCGGATCAACGGCAGAGCAGTATCGTCAGCCGCCGGACTGTTTGCGGATTATCATCTGCCGCCGTCACTGTTCAGCAGCAGTAATTCCGCTGAAAATCCACAAAATCCCGCTGACAGGTGAGGGCGGAACACCGCCGTATTGTGGCACTCTGTGTGCTCTGTCAGGCTGAATGATGAGTATTATGTTATGGAAAACTATGCCGGTCAGCCCCGTCCGCTTACCGTAACGCTGGATAACAGTGCACCGTATGTGGCGACCCGTCTGCATGCAAAGGAGTCGTTATCAGACGGCACATGGCTGGAAGTGCATCTTCTGAGCCCGTCACCGCCGGATGAAGGGCTGCCGGGAAAAATGGCCGTGGTTACCTGTCGTGAACGGACATTTGCCGGATTGATACAACAAATTGAATGTGACGGTTTTCATCCGGATAAACAGCTCTATTTTTACCGTATTATTGCGGTTGATCCGCTGACCTTTCTCAGTCACGGACGTCAGCGGCGCTTATTTCAAAATCAGAACAGCAAAGGGCAGATCAGTACACTGCTCAATCTGCATCAGCTGACGGCATTTGTCCGTTTTTCTCTTAGTGGTGAGGGGGAAACCCGCCCCTGTATGTGCCAGATGGATGAAAGTGACAGCGCTATGATCCGCCGGATTATGGCGGGACAAGGCTGGTTCTGCCTCCGCAATCCCGGCAATATCACGCAGTGGACAATTACGGACGGATTACAGCATGTGCCGTCAGCCGGGGAGATTTCCGCCCGTCTTATCACACCGTTCCGCGACTGCCGCCGGGTCAGCAGCGGGGTGTTCTCCGCAGAAAGCTGGTCGCAGGAGCAGCATCACAGCCGCACTGACCGGCAGACACTCACCGGCAGCGGTACCACGCAACAGACACACTATTATGACGGCCAGCCTGCCGCGGCACGGTTTGCCTGTGAAGCAGCAGCGGCTGCCGCGCATTATTATGAGGCGGGCTCGCCGGTGATGACATTGTGTGCCGGTATGCGCTTCCGGGTAAGTGACCATCCGGCGGGGGAATACAATGGCGAATATTATGTCAGCGATATCACGCACACCCTTGATTGCAGCGAAAGCAGCGGAAACCCGGTGTACAGCAATACATTCCGCTGTCATCCGGCCCGCACACCGTTCCGGCTGCCGCCGGTTTCCGCACCCCGCTATGACGGTATTCAGGCGGCAACCATCGTTGCCCGTGAAGGAGACGAAACCTGTTATGACGCTCAGGGGCGGGTCAAAGTCCGTTTTCACTGGGAAAATAATGATCAGGACAACGGATTATCTCAGGCCTGGTTGCCGGTACTTTCGCACAGCGCGGGTGCCGGGGCGGGGATTCAGTTTCTGCCGCGCGCCGGGGATGCGGTTGTGGTGCAGTTTCTCAACGGTGATCCGGATAAACCGGTGGTCACCGGTGCACTCTGGCACCAGAATCATGCCCGTCCTTTTTCCGGGCCGCTGACCGGCGGCATATACAGCCGCTCATCTCCGGCGGGGGCCGGAGGCGACGGCAATCAGCTGCGTTTTGAGGACAAACGGGATGAGGAGTGCCTGGCGCTGGCGGCACAGAAGGATTTACAGCTGACAGCCAACAATGACTGGGTCAGTCTGATTAAAGGCAATATCCGCTGTGAAACAGAAAAAAACCTGACCATCAGCAGCAAAGAAAATTCGCACCATCAGAGCGATAAACAATGGCAGCTGAAAGCGGCTGAGGGGATAACCCAGAACAGCGGAAAAAACCTGACATTACAGGCTGACAGCACCCTTTCGGGGGATGCGAAAACGATCACCTTATCCGCATCTCAGACACTGACACTGACGGCAGGCGGCAGCAAAATTGAGCTTTCCGCCTCCGGTATTACCTTGCAGGCCCCTCAGATTACCCTGAAAGGGAACGGTAAAATTGCACTCGACAGTGCGGTGCTGACTATGGCAGCACAGGCAAAAGCACAACTGAGCGGCGCGCTGGTGGAAATCAATGGTTCGGCAATGACAGAAGTCAAAGCCGGGGCAATGGTGCAAATCAGTGGTGCACTGACAAAAATTAATTAAGGAGCGGCGATGCTGAACAAAATGCCATACAGCAGCGTAATACCGGTGATGGAACACTATACCCCCTCCGCTGAGGCAACCGCGCTGGCAGCGCAATATCCTGATCCGGCTGATTTTCTGAGTGCGGCGCAACAGCAGGGATATTACGGCGATGCCGTCCTTTTTCTGGCACACGGTCTGCCGCTGAAAGAAGCACTCTGGTGGGGGTACCGCTGTGCGCAGCAACTGACGGAATGGAATGCGCAGGAGCGGGGTGTGCTGGACACGGTCCGAAACTGGATAACCCGTTCCGGTGAATCTGAGCGCCGGGCCTGTGGTGATGCGGCAAAACAGCAGGGATTATCTGCCGCCGCCGGGTGGCTGGCACAGGCAGTTTTCTGGAGTACCGGCAGTATGCTGGACGCAGATCAGCCGCCGTTACCGGCACCGCCGTTTTTATATGCACAGGCGCTGAGCGGTGCGGTAAATCTGATGGCGGTGATGCCGGATGGCGCGCACCTTGCGGAACGTTACCGGATCTTTCTGGCACACGGAATGGCGATTGCCCGCGGAGATAAACAATGAAACCGGCGGCCAGAAGCGGCGATATGCATCTGTGCCCGGCACAAACTCCCCCTCTGCCGGTACCGCATATCGGCGGTCCGGTACTGCCCGCACCGGCGACCGTGCTGATTGGCGGATCACCGGCCGCCACACTGGGACAGATGTGTCTCTGTACCGGCCTACCGGACAGTATTATCACCGGCAGTATGACGGTGCTTATCAATAATAAACCTGCCGCCCGTCTGGGTGACAGTACGGCACACGGCGGCATCATTGTCTCCGGAATGCCGTCAGTACTGATCGGCGGTTAGTCTGACTCCAACAATAAAAAGGGAATTTTATGGCAATATCAGCAGCAGATATCAATACGGGTCTCGGGTATACCAATACGGCACTGGGGTACGCATCATCAGTGACGGCGATACCGCTCACTGCACTGGATGAAAAAATCATGGCCGCAGAGCGCACCAAAATTGCGCAATCTGTGAAGAAAATGTATGCGACCTATATTTCTCAGGCACTGAGCATCAGAACGCATACCGCCGTGATGGTCGGTACGGACAGCACACAACGCACACACCTCGACAGAGACGTGGTTGGCGGAAAAAGTCTGCTGGAGGAAACGGCGGATTACTATGAAAAAGGCCGCAGTCAGAGCACTTACCGGATTATGCGTAAAATGGCGGATATGGGACGTGATAAGCTGAAAAAAAATCTGACCTCCGGGCTGACCGCGCCGCTGGCCTTTATCCCGGACGGCGGGATCAGCAAAATGGTCGCATCCTGTGCACTGACCGTAATGGCGCAGGGAAAAGCGATCCGCCGTGGCCGCAAACTGAAACATTATCTGCATGACAAGAAGGGCGTTGCAGCGGAAATCGGTGAAACTGAAGCACAACGTAAATCCGCCAAATGGAGCTGCAAAACCCTCAGCGGTCTCGGCGGCGACTTACAGCGCAACCTCTATAAGCTGAAACAGTCGGTAGTGGTGCTGCAAAACCGCGGACAAAGTACTCAGCAGCGGATTGAGTTGCTGAACAGCCACAGTCACAACCATCTCGGCAGTCATGATTTATCCGTGATACGCGGAGAGCTGACAGACCTGGCGATGAGTTTTCATGAAAGCCTGCATTATGTCGAAAAAGTCACCAATATGTGTACATTGCTGGATGCCGCGAGTTGTGAAATCAAAGCGCATATGGCGAATATGCTGGAATTACTGGAAGCGACAGAATCCACTCTGATGACACAGGGGGATAATTTCTTCCGCTGAATCTGACAACCGGTGCTGTAGTGTAAAAGGCAGTACGGCGCCGGTATTTTCCGTTATGCTGTAACCGTCTTAATTACTGTCTGAGAGTGTAATGGAAACGGATGATCGTCTGCGCTGTCTGAAAGCGCTGTTACAGTTACACACCGCAGAGCGCTGCGGCGGGTGGGATACGGATGTTCCGGGGCTGGCTCTGTGCCGGTGGACCGCACCGGCGGAGGCGCAAACCTGGACTTACGAACCGGGTATCGCACTCGCGGTTCAGGGGGCAAAACGGATCACCCTCGGGGATCACACCTATTGTTACCGTGCCGGGGACGTGCTGCTGACGTCCGTGGATATCCCTGCTATTGCACAGGTCTGTGAGGCATCAGAACAGGCACCGTTTCTGGCACTGCTGGTCAGTCTTAATCTCAGCGATCTTCCTGCGCTGTTACAGGAAAGCGGCTTTCGGCAGCTCTCCTCAGCATCTGCCGTGCCGCAGGCAGTCTGTCCGGTCACAGAAGAGCTGCTCAGTGCGGTCTGCCGCCTGGTGGCGCTGCTGGAAAAACCGGATGATATTCCGGTAATGGCACCGCTGATCCACAAAGAAATTCTCTATTACCTGCTGAAAAGCGGCCAGGGAGCACGGCTTCAGCTGATGGCTTCTCATAATAAACAGTGCCGTCAGATAAGCAGCGTGCTGAATTACCTGAAAGCGCATTTTGATCAGCCGGTATCGGTTGAAACGCTCTGCCGTCATGCACAGATGAGTGAATCCTCCTTTCACCGCCACTTCCGCCGGGTGACCCGGATGAGTCCGCTGCAATATCAGAAATGGCTGAGGCTCAATGAAGCCCGGCGTCTGCTGCTGGTGGAATCTGCGGATGCATCAGAAGCGGCTTTCCGCGTCGGGTATGAAAGCGCCTCACAGTTTAACCGCGAATACCGGCGGTTGTTCGGGCTGCCGCCGGGTCAGGATAAAAAACGGGTTCTGATCTGACAGGCGTATGAATTTTGCGCAAAATGACAGGATCAGGCAAATATCAGAGCGGACAGGCTAACGTATTTGCAGAGTGAGCCGGTTAGGATAACGATATTAACGGCATCATTACTGAGCAGGTAACACAATGAAAAATATCTTTATTATTAATGGTTCAAAAGAGTTCGGTGGTTCTGACGGCAAACTGAATGATCACATGACAGACATCGCCCGCCGTCATCTGACAGAAAAAGGCATGAATGTCCGCGTCACCCGTATTGATGATGGTTATGATGACGAGCAGGAAGTACTGAACTACCTGTGGGCGGATGTGATTATTTACCAGATGCCGGCCTGGTGGATGGAAGGGCCGTGGATTGTGAAAAAATACATCGATGAGGTCTTTACACAATCTGATGACCGTTTTCATATTAATGACGGGCGCAGCCGCCGTGACAGCAGTAAAAAATACGGTTCCGGCGGTGTGCTGACAGATAAAAAGTATATGTTATCGGTGACCTGGAACGCACCGCAGGACGCGTTTGAGGATGAAAATCAGTTTTTTGAGGGGCGGGGTATCGACAGTGTGTACTTTCCGTTGCATAAAACCAATCAGTTTACCGGGATGACATCACTGCCGACATTTGCCTGTTTCGACGTGGTTAAAGATCCGCATATTGATGAGGATATCCGCCGCTATCTCGCCCATCTGGATGCGAATATCGCGGCCTGAATCCTCAGCGCGCCACTGATGCCAGACGCAGCCCGAGCGCAATAAAAGTGGTGCCGACCAGACGGTCAATCCAGTAATGCGCTTTCGGGCTGCCGGAAATCCGCGCGGCCAGTGTTCCGGCAATCAGGGCCAGTATGGTATCGGTGCAGAACCCGAGCAGGGCATAGGTTGCACCGAGCAGCAGAAAGGATTCTGCATAGTAACCTCCGCCAACCGCAATAAACTGCGGGAAAAAGGCAATAAAAAACAGCAGTACTTTCGGGTTGGTCAGCGTGGTGATAAATCCGCGGATCAGAATCGATTTTGCTGCTGCTTTCTGAATCACCACGTCTTTACCTTCATCCGCAGATTGGCCGCGTTTTCTGATTGTGCCGAGGATCATTTTGACACCGAGGAATGCCAGGTAAAGCGCACCGAGATACTTAATCACCGTAAACAGTGTCGGCGACGCGGCAATAATCGCCCCCAGCCCGACCGCTCCTGCAATCGCATGCACGCTGCTGCCGAGCATCACACCCAGTGCGGACAAAATACCGGCTTTACGGCCGTTAGCCAGACTTTGTCCCAAAACATAGGCAATATCCGGTCCCGGGGTTACTGCAAAGATAAACACAGACAGTAAAAACAGCGGGTAATGGATAATATCCAGCATGCGACAGCCCTCCGGGGTCAGAGAAAACGTTATATTATGGAAGATATAATGCCATTAAGTATGATCCTCTGGCAAATGACATTTTTGCCGGTTTTTTGTATGCATTTATTGATAAGCTGAATCATATAAACTTGTTTAATATTTATAATGAATTACTCACTTTATTATCAACCCGGTACAAAAGACGGGCGGAAAAAGAGTACGCATCAAAAGAGTGTTTCCGGATGGCAGATAGTGTAACAAAACGTAAAAGCACGGCTTTACATCAGACAAAGTGTATTATACTCAGCTGCACTAATGGAATCGAATCATCGATTAATTAGCTGAATTAAAAGATGATATTTTGATTTTTACCTTATTTTTGTTGTGGATATCACCAGATATCTGCGAGCTTATTTTTCTTTGTAAATGATAATTATCTGATATTCATCACTGTACGCGGTTTCTGCGGATAATTAACAATAACAGTCTGACACCCGCAGTTTTTGACAATAACGGCAGTGATTAATCGGAATTTCTTATCAACAGGCAACCGGAACAATCCGGCAGCCGGACGCTATATGTGACGCCGGAAAAAACAGATTCCGGGGATTACAATCCGCAGGAGAATGCAGTTGAAACGCCTATTTTTCAGACAACGGCGACGCCGTTTGCTCATTACATTACTTATCTTCCTGATTATCATGGCAGGTTACGGAATATACAATGCCATCAGGATGAAAGCTGACGGTGTGGAGGAACATTACACACACCGGGGAGAGATTAAGCAATACGCCCTCCGTGACGGCAGCCAGCTGAAGCTGGATACCGAATCACGCGCGGTGGTGGCCTATGATAACAGCAGCCGTGTGGTAAAACTGCTGTCCGGCCGTGCACGTTTTGCTGTCAGTGAAAATAATGAGGAGCAGCGCCCGTTCCGGGTCTCTGCCAATGGTGTCCGTGTGGAATCCGGCAACGGTAACTTTGTGGTGGATATTGCGGATAACAAAGTCTCCGTCTGCCCGCTGGATAAAACGGTCACTACCTTTTTTAACGGCAAAACTGAAACCGTGGGGCCGGGACAACGTCTGGAAATTCTGCCGGAAGGCCGGGCAAAAGTATTTCAGCGCAAATATACCGATATTGACTGGTTATCCGGTTCACTGGTGCTGAATAAGATTCCGCTGTCAGAAGCGATTGAAATGATTAACAGCTATCGCGCGGTGCCGGTGGTACTGCTGGATAATGATAAGCAGAATATTGTTGTTGACCGTGTTCTGGATCTCAGCCGCCTGGATGAGGAAGTGGAGGAAATGATGCTCTCTCTCGGTCTGACCCGTGAATCACTGCCGGGTTCAGAGGCTTACCGCTGAGTTGCCTGTCCGGCGATAAGATTTGACTGTCCGGCAACAGCAGCGGTAGTGTATCACCGTTATAATGAGGTGAAAGATTCTCATTATTAACCGTTGTACAGCAGACAGAGAGCACTATGACATCAGCAGAAATTGAATGGGCCGATTTTGAAAAAGTGGAACTGCGGGTCGGTGTGATACTGACCGCAGAATTAAACCCGAAAGCCCGTAAGCCTGCCTTTATCTTCACCGTGGACTTCGGTGAGTCCGGTGTGAAAACCTCCAGCGCACAGGTAACTGTGTTATATAAACCGGAAGAATTAATCGGACGTCAGGTATTATGCGTATGCAATTTTGCCCCGAAACGGGTGGCAGGCGTAAAATCTGAAGTGCTGATCACCGGTGCCGCCAATGCGGACGGGGATATCGTTATCGCGGAATTTTCCCTGCCTGTGCCGGCGGGTCACCGGCTGATGTAATACACTGCCGTCTGTCGTTTTCCGCAAGCCGGGCTCAATATCCCATGAAACGACCTGTTATTGCATTACGTACTTATCAGCACGAGATCCTGGAACACAGTCATGATGATATGTGGCAACTGGTGCTCGGCGGCAGCGGCGCAATGGAGCTGACGGTCGGCAGTGACAGCGGTTCAGTGGAGCAGGGACGGATGGCGGCGATCCCGCCGGGATATCATCACCGTTTCTGCGGTACCGGTCATAACCGGCAGGTGGTGCTCGAACTGCCTGCTGACAGCTTTTCCTTCGCAAACCTTGATTCTCTGTGGTCAGTCCTGCCTGATGCCACCCGTGCTTACGTGGACTGGCTTATCTGTTATCCGTCCATGATTGAGCAGCATCCCGAAAGTGCACGTATCCTGCTGGCAGAACAGCTTACAGCTCAGTTACAGCCGGACGGGCAGGATCGGCGCTGGCTGCAAAAACTGACGCAACGGCTGACAGCCCGCCCGGAGTATCCGTGGACGGTCAGTGAAATGGCGTCGTGCTGTGCGCTGTCGGCCAGTACGCTGCAACGCCGCCTGCTGACAGCAACCGGGAAGACACCGGCCGTTTTTCTGACAGAAATCCGCCTGCGCCGGGCACACCATCTTATCTGCCATACGTCGCTGGCTCTGCCGGAAATTGCGCTGCGTTGCGGCTACAGTACCCAATCCTCCCTGACCAGTGCGTTCCGCCGTTTTTACGGTGATACGCCGGGCAGCCTGCGTATAAAAAAAGGGTGAGCCGGAGCTCACCCTTTCTGTCTTTATATACTATTGCTGTCAGGCAGATTTGTTGTCTGCGCTTTGCAGCATTTTCCGCACCGGTACAATCAGCACACACAGTACTGCGGCACAGATAAGCAGGGCAACAGAAACGTGTGAGAAGAAGCCCGGCAGGTTCATCAGCTGATCCGGACGCACATTACCGCCCATGATACCGGCTGCGAGGTTACCCAGCGCACTGGCGCAGAACCACAGACCCATCACCTGGCCGCGCATTTTCATCGGCGCCAGTAATGTCATGGTCGCCAGACCAATCGGGCTCAGGCACAGTTCACCCAGCGTCAGCAGCAGGATACTGAAGGTCAGCCACATCGGTGACACACCGGCGCTGGTTTCAATCACACGCTCAGACGCCATCATCATCACAGCAAAACCACCCGCCGCAAACAGCACACCGAACATAAACTTGGTGATACTGCTCAGGTTCATATTACGGCGCGCCAGGGCAGGCCATAACCAGCTGAATACCGGAGCCAGCAGAATGATAAACAGGGCGTTGATGGACTGGAACCAGACTGTCGGGATTTCAAAACCGAACAGGTTGCGGTCAGTGTAATCTTTCGCGAACAGGTTGAATGATGTTGGTTTCTGTTCAAACGCAGACCAGAACAGGGCGGCGGTGACTAACAGAATAAAACAGACAAACAACCGGATGCGCTCACTGCTTTCCAGACCGGCAAACACAAACAGGTAGATGAAGTAGAGAATAACCATCCCGGAGATGAGGTAAACCATGTTGGTGGCAACCAGCATCGGGTTGAACGGGATAACACCGGTAGCGATCAGTGCTGTGACAACTGCGATAACCGCCGCCGCCAGACCCACCCACATACCGACATTTTTGCGCACGACAGTCGGGCGATCCCAGCTGGAATCCAGACCCACTTCACCGTCATACTGACGCATCAGCGGTACAGCATAGAAGCGGAAGACCAGCAGTGCCACTAACATACCCAGACCACCGATACCGAAGCCCCAGTGCCAGCCGAAGTTAGGTACTAACCAGCCGGTCGCCAGCGGCGCGATAAAGGAGCCCATGTTAATCCCCATATAGAACAGGGAAAAACCACCGTCACGGCGTGTATCGTCCTGTTTGTACAGCGTACCGACCATTACCGTCACACAGGTCTTAAATAACCCGGTACCGATAACGATAAACAGCAGACCGACAAAGAACAGCTTTGGTGACCAGATTGCCGACAGGGCAATCGAGAGGTGACCCAGCGCGATGATAATTGAGCCGTACCAGACCGCCATGCGCTGTCCCAGCCAGTTATCCGCCAGCCAGCCGCCCGGCAGGGAGGTCAGGTAAATCGCACCGGCAAAAATACCGACGATAGCGGATGCCTGTTCACGCGGAATATCCATCCCGCCTTCATAGACGGTGGCTGCCATAAACAGGATAAGTAACGGACGAATACCGTAGAAGGAGAAGCGTTCCCACATCTCGGTAAAGAACAGAGAGCTCAGCGGGTAAGGGTGCCCGAAGAAAGTACGTTTTTTGTTTGTTGTTGATTGCATCTGTAATTTCCCAAAGGCTTATTCAGGGGAATAAGCCTGAAAATGGTAAGGATAAACAGTTCCTGTTAACAAAATGATACTTTTGCGTATCAATAAACATCCTGTCTTATTAAAGTATTATTAACATACTTATCGTGAATCGTATTCACTTAAAGCACGTTTTCTATTTTATAAACCATTTTTTAGATGAAATGTCGACAAAAATCTCATTTCACAAGACTTATTTATACAAAATGTGACAAGGTCTCTTGACAGAAGATGTGGATTATGAGGCTTTCGTATAATTATAAAATTATTTTAAAACAACAAGTTAAAGTTGACGGGTAACGGAAAGATGAAACTTCAGTAACAAATTGCTGACAGTGAAAAGTAAGCGGATGAAAACCAGCGATATCTACCCGATATCGGCCGGTTTAATTTCCGGCGTGCTCTGCGATTTTATGCACCGCCACGAATAAAACAGATTGAACAGTACAACTGCGGCGGTGAAATAAAAGACAGAAGCGAAGCCGAAATGTGCGGCAACCCAGGCACCCATTAACGGTCCCGTAACATTACCGGCATCGCGCAGTGCCTGGTTATAGCTGAAAATCCGTCCGGCAATTTCATGGGTGATATGATAAATAATCAGCGTCTGTACCGCGGGCAGTAAGGCGGCATTAACGGCACCGAGCAGAAAACGCAGGGCACCCAACTGCCAGTAATGGGTTACCCAGGCCATCGGCAGGATGACAAAAACAGAGACTGCCAGCATGGCAATCAGTACTTTATCCGGCCCTATCCGGTCACTCAGTTTCCCGAGGCGCGGGGCACTGATAAGCGCTGCCAGTCCCGGTACGGAGGCAATCAGTCCGCTGATAAAGGCAAGGTTTTCGGGATGTCCGCCCAGCTCCCGGATATAGAGGGTGATAACAGGGCTGACCGACCCCGCGGCTATCTGAATACACATGGTGGTAAAGAACAGACAGATCACCAGGCGCGGATTTTTTATCGCTGCAAAGACCTGTTTTGTGCTGAGGGCATCTTTACGTGACACCGGGGTGAAGTTTTCGCGGACAAAAAACAGGGTGACAAAAAAGCAGATAAACAGCACGGTGGCGGTAATATAGAAGACCGGGCGCAACCCGGTGTGATCCGCCAGAAAACCGCCGATAAGCGGGCCGATCAGTGCGCCGCTGACGGCCCCGGTGGAGAGTGTGCCCAGCGCCCAGCCGGTGCGTTTGACCGGCACCTGAGTGGCAATCAGGGCATTGGCATTCGGCACAAAGCCGCCCAGCAGCCCGAGCAGGGCGCGCAGAAACAGCAATTGCCAGACATTTTGCGCAAAGCCCATCAGCAGCATGACGATAGCCATACCGAGCGCCGAGCGCAGCAGCATCAGTTTACGGCCTTTGCGGTCAGAGAGTTTGCCCCAGAAAGGTGCCGCGATAGCAGAAAACAGGAAAGTAATACTGAATGCCGCTCCCGTCCATAAATTGAGTTCTTCGTGGTCTGTCACCCCGAGCTCTTCCACATAGAGCGGGAGAAAGGGCATGATCAGGCTGAAGGCGGCGCCGGTCAGAAAACAGCCGAACCACACAACATAAAGATTTCGTTTCCAGTTACGGTTGGGGGCTTTGTTCTGCATTAGTGTAGTGATTTCATTCCTTTGTCAGAGCGGTAAAACAAACACGGCCGTTTCAGATGAAACAGCCGTGAGCGGATTAATGGACGTTATCCCGGTTATGATAGAGGGACGGTTCGCCTTCCGGCCGTGTTTTGAAGCGCCGGTGCAGCCACATATACTGCTCCGGGGCGCGCAAAATTTCAGTTTCCACAATATGGTTCATAAACGTTGCCGCGGCAATATCATCATTCTCCGGGAAGTTTTCCGCAGGCGGCTGAACCAGTAATTCATAGCCTTTACCGTCCGGTAAGCGGCGGGGGGTAAAAGGCACCAGAACAGCACGGCCCGCTTTAACCAATATAGAGGTACCGGTGATAGTCGCGGCTTTCTCCACAGCAAAAAATGGCGCAAAAACACTTTTATGCGGGCCGTAGTCATGATCCGGTGCGTACCAGAGAATCTCACCGTCACGCAGGGCGCGGATCATCCCTTTGACATCTTTACGGTCAATCATGGATTTATTGGAGCGCATACGGCCGATTGTCTGTACCCAGTCCATGACCGGGTTATCATTCGGACGGTAAACGCCGATTCCGGGGCTCATGATCCCGATAATCCGCGCGCCCAGTTCCAGCGTCAGGAAATGGATACCGACAACAATGATGCCTTTACGTTCTTTCTGTATTTCATAGATGTGCTCAAAGCCATCAGTACGAAACCAGCGTTTTATCCGCCAGTCCGGCCAGAACCAGGCCATACCGGTTTCAAACAGCCCCATACCGACGGATTCAAAGTTTGCCACCACCATCGCTTTGCGTTTTTCATCCGGCATATCCGGAAAACACAATTGCAGATTGCGGTCAGCAATTTCCGCACGGCGTTTGAGAAAGCGCATGGACAGGCGCCCCAGCCGGGTGCCAAGCCAGTAAATCACCGGATACGGCAGCAACACCAGCACATACAGCACACCCAGGCCAAGCCAGGTCAGCCAGTAGCGGGGATGCAGAAACGAGCGTTGAAATTCAGGAGCTGTAATCATAGTCAGACATCGTTGTTATCAGAAGCATCAGCAGATGCGGGTTCATGTAAATGATATAACACTAAATTATACGTTGTATCGGCGGCAGATGTCAGTATTCCGCAGTGCTGTTTTCAGGAGCGGTAATACTGTTGAGTTGCGTGACCAGCTCAGCGAGACTGCCGGCCGCCATTTTTTCCATCACTTTGGCGCGGTGTACTTCGACGGTTCTTACCGCTACGTGGGCGATATCCGCGATTTCCCGGTTCATCAGCCCCTGCGCGACAAAACCGGCGATCTGACGCTCTTTGGGTGTCAGGGTCTGAAAACGTTCGCGGATTTGCGCGCAGGCCACCGCTTTGGAGGTTGCCGCCTCCGCCAGCGTCAGCGCTGCCTGTAACGGCTGTGTGGCGACCGGTTTCTGCAGGAAATCCACCGCACCGAGTTTCATCTGTTCAACCGCCATCGGCAGATCACCGTGGCCGGTCAGGAAAATAACCGCCAGTGTGCTGTGCTGTTCCAGAAGGATCTGATGCACCCGGCAGCCGTCCATATACGGCATGCGCATATCCAGTAATACAATACCGTAAGTGTGCAGCGGTGCCTGTGCAATAAATGTCCAGCTGTCATTCCAGACACAGACGTCATAACCGAGGCTCTCCAGCAAAAACTGACACGCCTGTGTCACAGCAATATCATCATCAACCAGGTGGATCACGGGCATGGGGGCTCCTCTGTCGGTTCACTGAAGATAAGGGTAACACATAAGCCGGGCTGTTCGTCCGGACCGGTGCAATTTTCCATATGAATATCACCGCCCTGGCTGCGCATCAGGCGCTGGCAGATCACCAGTCCGAGCCCGAGCCCTTCCGCACGGGTGGACCGGAACGGTGAGAAAGGCTGGATCAGCTGCGTTTCATCCATCCCGCCGCCGTTATCCTGTACCACCACTATCTGCCCGCCGGGAGTGCGGTGATGTGTTACCCGGATGCAGTCAGCCCCGGCCTGAAGACTGTTGCTGAACAGATTGGAAAGCACCTGATCGAGCAGTGCCGGGGGTAAGTGTAATACGGCATCATGAGCAACGGTGTTATATAAAACCGCAGCAGGATATCGTTCCGTAACCCGCAGCAGTTTCCAGACCAGATCCGGCACTGCGGCCACATTTTGCGGTACCGGTGCGCCTTCCGGTGAAGACGGGCTGTTTCCCGCCCACAGCCGCAGATTGCGGATAATACTGGCGCCGCGTTCGGCCTGGCTGTCAATCTGCGACATAACCGGCAGCAGCGGATGCGCGGGATCTTCCCGTTCCAGCCGGATTTGTGAGCCCTGGGCATAATGACGGATAGCGGACAGCGGCTGATTCAGTTCATGAGCAAAGCCGGAGGCCATCTCCCCGAGCACACTGAGTTGCTGGGCTTTTTCCAGATCCTGCTGCTGGCGCTGTAACTGTGAATGCGCGGCTTCCAGCTGGCGGGTGCGGCGGCGTACCCGGAAAGCAATCCAGACATGATTAATGCCGAGCAGCAGAAAGACCAGGGCAACCGAGCCTAACAGCCAGCTGTTTTTCCGGCTCCAGCTGATAATTTCCTGCCAGAACTGACGCTGCTGCGGATGCTGATTGACTTCACGCAGCAGGTTTTCCACCTGGCGGGTGGATGACGGCGCACCCCAGCGCATCGCTTTTTCACCGTGACTGTTGAGCAGGACGCGGGTGACTTCATCCGCCAGTTCATCCGGGACATCACTGCCTGCGGCAAATGACCAGTTCGGGTATAACTCACTGCTCGTCCAGCAGGGAATAGTGCTGTCGTGCCGGATCAGAGGGCGGAAATCATCCTGATGAATGAGTCCCTCTTTGTCCATGGATTCAATCAGACATGCCGGGACAATCGCGCCGGAAATTGCGTTGTCCCGTAACAGATAGAGCAGGGCATCAGCCGGAAAACCGGAGAACTGAAGATGGAAATCACGCGGCGGGTTGATACCTGCATCGCGTAATGCTTTATAGCCTAATAAATAGCCGCCGAAGGCATCGGGTGCGACCGCACCGACTTTTTTACCGGTCAGATCCGCCGGTGTCTGATAAGGGCTCTCTTTGCGCACCAGCAGGACACTGCCGATCACATTCCGGGTGGCGTTATCCGGCTCATAAGCCGAACGCAGGGAAACCAGCCAGCGCAGGGGAAAATTACTGTCCAGCTGAATAAATTGTGCCGGATTGGTGAGAACAAACTGCACTTTATTACTGTGCAGGGCTTCCCGCATCTGATCCAGCGTCAGCGGCAGCAGCGTGAAGTGTTCACCGGGCAGCGCGCGGTTAAGCTGTTCTGTCAGCGGCTCCCAGTAATGACGTGTCGGTGCATCCCCCCGCAAAGCCAGCACACCGATAGTCCATTGTGCGGCAAACGAAAAGGAGGTGAATAATAACAGTATGGTCAGTAACCCTGTGCGTACGGCCATCTTACATATGTTCCGGGTTCAGTGCGTCCTGAGTCAGTTTTCCGGGAAAAATCTGTTGTTTTAGATCAACGTATTCCCCGTTATGTGGTTAACCACAATAGGGGAAGTCTCCGGCAATTTTTACAATCCCCATAATGACATATCCCTTTACTCAACAACATGTTTATTCCCTTTTGGTTGAGTTTGAATACGACGAGCAATGAAGTTCCAAATACACCGGAGAGCAGTATGGATCTTGGCAAACGAAAATTTCTGCAAAACCTGGGCGTCCTGACAGCAGGTACGGCTCTGGTTCCTATGGCGGAGGCAGGTCTGCATTTTTCGCCGACCCGCCGTGAAGGTGACCCGTCAAAGCGCTACGGTATGCTGATTGATTTACGCCGCTGTGTCGGCTGTCAGTCCTGTACCGTCAGCTGTTCTGTTGAAAATCAGAGCCCGCAGGGGCAGTTCCGCACCAGTGTCAGTCAGTATCAGATTCAGATCCGTAATGAAGAGGCAACAACCAACGTGCTGCTGCCGCGTCTGTGCAACCATTGTGATAATCCGCCGTGTGTGCCGGTTTGTCCGGTACAGGCCACCTTCCAGCGGGAAGACGGTATCGTGGTGGTGGATAACACCCGCTGTGTCGGCTGCGCCTATTGCGTGCAGGCCTGTCCGTATGATGCCCGCTTTATTAACCACAGCACACAAACCGCAGATAAATGCACATTCTGTGCCCACCGCCTGGAAGCCGGGCTGTTACCGGCCTGTGTTGAATCCTGTGTCGGCGGCGCGCGTATTATCGGTGACCTGAAAGATCCGTCCAGTACCATCAGCAAAATGCTCAGAGAGCACGAAGCGGCGATTAAGGTACTGAAACCGGAAAACGGCACACTGCCGCAGGTGTTCTATCTGGGACTGGATGAGGCTTTTGTTCATCCGCTGGAAAACCGCGGACAGCCCGCATTATGGCAGGAGATCCACTGATGACTGAACAAGTGATGTTAATTCAGGAAGTGCTGGTCCGGCCGCAGGAAATTACCTGGCTGCCGTGGGCGGTACAATACTTCTTTATGATCGGGATAGCCGCCTGTGCCGCCCTGTATGCCTGCTGGCAGCGCTGGCGCGGAGATAAACGGGATGCCCGTCTGGAGATGCTCGCGGTCTTTATCAGTATCACGCTCGGGATCGCCGCTCCGCTGGCACTGACGGCGGATCTGCATCAGACCGCCCGCGTCTGGCACTTCTACGCCTATCCGACACCGTGGTCATGGATGCCGTGGGGAGCCGTGTTCCTGCCGGCGTTTACCGGTTGTATCGGTCTCTATTTCCTGGCGCTGGTGGCGGACAAAATCTGGCATAAGCAATTTAAACTGACCCGCTGGGTGGCGCTCGGCAGTGCCGCATTCGCCATCGGCCTGCTGCTGTATACCGGCCGTGAGGTTTCCGTGGTGCGTGCGCATCCGATCTGGTTCAGTTATTGGATACCTGTGCTGCTCTTTTTCAGTGCATTGCAGGCTCTGCCTGCCCTGATGATGCTGGGTGCCCGCCGGGAGCCGCAGTATCAGGCACAACTGGCGCGTTTACAGGTGGTTTCCTTACTGCTGCTGGCAGTGTGCATGGGATTCTGGATCGCCGGTGATACCATTTCCGGCGCGGCTATCCGTGAACAGCTCCGTTTCGGCACAACCGGATGGACGCTGGCCATGGGGGAAATTGTTCTGTGGATTGCCCTGATGGTGCTGGCGGTTCGTCTGCTGACGCATCGTGGTTCAGTGGCGTATGTCACCATTCACACACTGCTGACGCTGTTCCTGACCTGGTCGCTGCGCTGGCTGCTGCTGATGCAGGTACAGACACTGCCGAAATACAATGTCATGCACAATCCGTACAGCCTGCCGATGGGGACGGATGGTATTCAGGCCATTATCGGTACGATCGGTTTATGGATAGCTCTCGTGATTATATTCCGTGAAGGTATCCGCTGGGTTAATAACAAAGTACAGAATCAACAGAAAGTCGCGCAGGACGGGGGTGTACAACATGGCTAAGTCAACAAGACGTCAGTGGTTAAAAGCAGGTTTGGCGATCGGCGGACTGGCAGCGTTCGGTTACAGTTACCGCGATGTGGCGAAACGCGCCGTCGACGGGCTGATGAACGGTACCTCCGGAAAAGTGACTCTGCATCGTATTAACGGCAACTCGCTGATCCCGGAAGGAAACGCGGTGAAAGGCTGGCAGGCGGAAAGCACACAGGCGGTCTCGATGACGCAGTGTTTCGGTTGCTGGACGCAGTGCGGTATCCGCGCCCGTGTTGACCGTGAAACCAATCAGGTGATCCGCATTGCCGGTAACCCGTATCACCCGCTCTCACATGACCGCCATATCGCCTACAACACGCCGCTGGCGGAAGCGCTGAAAAATATGGGCGGCGAAAGCGGCCTGGAGGGTCGATCTACTGCCTGCGCCCGCGGTGCGACCCTGATGGAAGGCCTGCACAGCCCGCTGCGTATCCTTGAACCGATGAAGCGCACCGGTAAACGCGGTGAAGGCAAATGGCAGCGCATCAGCTTTGAACAACTGATAAAAGAAGTGACGGAAGGCGGTGATCTGTTCGGTGAAGGCCATGTGGACGGACTGCGTGCTATCCGTGACCTCGATACGCTGATTGACCCGGCACAGCCGGCACTCGGGCCGGTGGCAAACCAGTTACTGGTAACCAATGCCGGGGATGACGGGCGCGATACCTTTATCCGCCGTTTTGCCCTGAATGCGTTCGGCAGTAAAAACTTTGGTGCGCACGGCTCTTACTGCGGGCTGGCTTACCGTGCCGGTTCCGGGGCGCTGATGAACGATCTCGATAAAAACGCCCACGTCAAACCGGACTGGGATTATGTGAAGTTTGCTCTGTTCCTCGGCACCTCTCCGGCGCAGTCCGGTAACCCGTTCAAACGACAGGGGCGCCAGCTGGCCAATGCACGGATCCGGGACAGCTTTAACTATGCGGTTGTCTCTCCGGCACTGCCGCTGACCACCACACTCGCCAATGATCACGGACACTGGGTTCCGATCACGCCCGGTACCGATTCCGCGCTGGTGATGGGAATGATCCGCTGGATGATTGAGAATAACCGCTGCAACAGGGAGTATCTTGCTGTTCCGGGTGAAGCGTCAATGAAACGTACGGGTGAGAGCAGCTGGACAAATGCCTCGCACCTCGTAATCACCGATGATGCACATCCGCTGGCCGGTCAGCATCTGACAGCGGAAGCACTGAACGGACAGACATCTGAAGAACCGGTGTACATCGTGCTGACAGAGCAGGGTGAGCTGGTGCCTGCGGATAACTGTGACCGCGCGGTACTGGAAGTCAGTCAGCCGGTTACCCTGGCAGACGGCACGACGGTGAATCTGAAGAGCAGCTTCCTGCTGCTGAAAGAGTCCGCGCAGCGCTTTACCCCGGCAGAATACAGCGCCCGCTGTGGTGTGCCGGAAGAAACAATTGCCGCACTGGCGAAAACACTGACGTCGTACGGGCGTCAGGCAGCCGTGATTTCCCACGGCGGTATGATGTCCGGTAACGGTTTTTATAATGCCTGGGCGGTGATTATGCTTAACGCACTGATTGGCAACATGAACCTGAAAGGTGGTGTGTCTGTCGGCGGTGGTAAGTTCAACGGCGCCAATGACGGGCCGTGCTACAAAATGGACAGCTTCCCGGGCAAAGTGAAACCGAAAGGCATGAACCTGGCGCGCAGCAAGTCAGTTTATGAAAAGTCCGATGAGTACAAAAACAAAGTGTCTGCCGGTCAGAACCCGTATCCGGCCAAAGCACCGTGGTATCCGCTGGCAGCCGGTCAGCTGACAGAACAGCTCGGCTCCGCGCTTGAGGGGTATCCGCACAGGCTGAAAGCCTGGATCACCAATATGACCAACCCGCTGTACGGTATTGCGGGGATGCGTCAGGTGATGGAAGCGAAACTGAAAGACCCGGCACATCTGCCGCTGATTATCGGCATTGATGCCTTTATGAATGAGACTACCGCACTGGCGGACTACATCGTCCCGGATACCCATAACTTTGAAAGCTGGGGATTCAGTGCGCCGTGGTCCGGTGTGCAGACCAAAGCCACCACCGCCCGCTGGCCGGTTGTTGAGCCGCGTGTGGCAAAAACAGCGGATGGTCAGCCGGTTGCCATGGAATCCTTCTGTATTGCGGTGGCAAAAGCCCTGAATCTGCCGGGATTTGGTGATAATGCTATCGCAGACAATGACGGCAACACGCACCCGCTGAACACGGCAGAGGACTATTATCTGCGCGTGGCCGCGAATACCGCCTTTATGGGCGAGAAACCGGGGCCGGAAGCCAAAGAGGCGGATATCCGTCTTTCCGGGGTGGATCGCATCATGCCTGCCATGCAGCAGGTACTGAAAGCGGATGAAATCAGCCGAGTGGCATATCTCTACAGCCGCGGTGGTCGTTTTGCACCGTATGAAAAGGGCTGGGACGGAGAGAAAACCGGGCCGCAATGGAAACAGCCGCTGCAGATCTGGAATGCGGATGTGGCGCAGAACCGCCATGCCATCACCGGTGAGCGTTTCAGCGGATGTCCGGCCTATTACCCGCCGCGCCTGTCTGACGGCAGTGATATTGACCGCGTTTATCCGGCAGAAAACTGGCCGCTGAAACTGATGTCGTTTAAATCCCATGTGATGAGCAGCTCAACCACCATGATAGAGCGTCTGCACCATGTGAAACCGTCAAACCTGGTGGCAATTAACCCGGCCGACGGCGAAAAATTCGGCGTGCAGCACGGGGATCTGGTGCGTATCACCACGCCGGGCGGCAGCGTCGAAGCGCAAATCAGCCTGCTGAGCGGTGTTATGCCGGGTGTGGTGGCGATTGAACACGGTTACGGACATCACGAGATGGGCGCACGTCAGCATTATCTTGACGGCGAAGCGCTGGCGACGGATAAGCGCATCGCGTCCGGTATTAATATTAACGACCTGGGCTTCGCTGACCCGACCCGTCAGGTGGCGAACACCTGGCTGGACTGGGTAACCGGAGCTTCTGTGCGGCAGGGACTGCCGGCGAAAGTGGAACGGATTTCCGCGGCCTGATTACATTATCTGCCTCAACCCATCATCCGACAATTATTATAAAGCTGTAATGCAATACCTCTGACCACCTCCGGGTGGTCTTTTTTTTGCCGCAGAAAACAACAAAGGACACCAAATGGTGTCCCTCTTGTGCAGTCTTTAGCGGTCAGTGTCTGATATTGTCTGACTGATTATAATATTCACCGGATTCAATTTTATCGATACCGGCCTGAAGTATATCAATTAACTGACGGGCGACATCTGTCGTCAGCCACATGGTTTTATCCACTTCTGCATGTTCGGGAGACTGGGACTGATCCTGCAGATAATGCAGGCGCAGCATCATAGCGTCGTAACTGTCGACGGTACTGATGTCCCATCCGATGACCGGATGAGTCTTAATGACGGCTTTTTTATCGTTCATTGAACCTCCTAATCATACTGCAAGATGGTTAATATCTCTGACTAAGAGCTGACATCCCGTTAACAACGGGTAGTATCAGTATAAGGTCTTTTTGCAAAGTAAAAAGGGGGGGATAAGACTTTTATTATGCAAAAAACGGGAAAATTGTCTTCTCTGAACATAAGAAGAGTGCAATAAGATGTTTTTCGCCTTATTGCACTAAGAGACTGCGGGTTTATACCTGGTTTGTTTTACTTAACGACAGGTTTTTACATCCCAGCGGGCATCGGTTCCGGCCAGGAAAGGAACTAAAATATCCTCTGCACCGTTAATGGTTTCCGGTGTGATAACTTCCCGGCGGGTTAATTCGACAAAACCGTCATTGACCGGCAGGCCATAAAACGCCGGGCCGTTCAGTGAGCAGAACGCCTCAAAGTGTGCCAGCGCATTTATTTCCTCAAAGACAGTGGCATAAGCAGCCAGAGCGGTCGGGGCATTAAACACCCCGGCACAGCCGCAGGCGGACTCTTTACGGTGGCGCGCATGAGGTGCACTGTCTGTGCCGAGGAAGAAACGTTTACAGCCGCCCGCCACTGCCTGACGCAGCGCTTCCTGATGCACATTGCGTTTCAGTACCGGCAGACAGAACAGATGCGGACGCACACCGCCGACCAGCATATGATTGCGGTTAAACATCAGATGCTGTGGTGTCAGTGTGGCGGCGACATTATCATCCCCGTCGAGTACATACTGCGCGGCATCTTTGGTGGTGATATGTTCAAAAACCACTTTCAGTGCCGGAAAATCACGGCGCAGCGGGATCATCACATCATCGATAAAGCGGGCTTCACGATCGAAAATATCAATATCGGCGTGAGTCACTTCGCCGTGCACCAGCAGCGGCATGCCGTTACGGGACATCATCTCCAGCACCGGATAAATATTGCGGATATCTGACACGCCGTGCGCGGAGTTGGTGGTCGCATTGGCCGGATACAGTTTGCAGGCGGTAAACACACCTTCACGGAAACCGCGTTCAATCTCTGCCGCATCTGCGTTATCGGTCAGATAACAGGTCATCAGCGGGGTAAAGTTGTGTCCCTGCGGCACTGCGGCCAGAATGCGATCGCGGTACGCTATTGCGGCATCAGTAGTGGTAACCGGCGGAACCAGGTTCGGCATCACAATAGCGCGCCCGAAAAATTCACTGGTAAAAGGCACAACAGTACTGAGCATCGCACCATCACGGAAATGGATATGCCAGTCGTCAGGGCGGTGGATTTTCAGGGAAGTAACAGGATGAGTCATTGAACCGGCTCCGAAATAAGTAAAGGATAACCTGATGGCGGGTGCCATAAGCCGGAAAAGAATGATAGAACGATTTGCCGGTAAATACCATGTTAATTTGCGTTTCTGCGTGACCGGCGGAAAAACGGCGGTATTGTTACAGAAACAGGCGGAGGAATACTGAAGGTGTACCGGGATTAGCGGGATCATTGATCGGTTGTTTTTGGCGTCTGTTGTAAAATCCGCACTATTGCTTTGCACCTATATAGCATCTGATCTATATTATAAGGACATAACGTGTGGAAGATAATTACAACAGATAATTTTGCAGCGTGGTTTGCTGCGCAGGATGACGGGGATCGTACAGCAATACTGGCAGCGATGCTGGTATTGGAGAAGACCGGACCCGGTTTATCAAGACCGTATGCGGATACTGTGAAAGGTTCGCGTTATACGAATATGAAAGAGTTACGTATACAAAGCAGAGGGCAGCCGATAAGGGCATTTTTTGCATTCGACCCTGAACGGAGAGGTGTTTTGCTGTGCGCGGGATATAAAACCGGCAAAGAAAAACGTTTTTATATGCAGATGATCCCGCAGGCTGACCGTGAGTATACAGAATGGCTGAACAGGCCGGAAAACAGGAGTTAACAATGGGAAAGTCACTCAGACAACTGCTGGCTGAGGAAAAGCCGGAAGTTGCGGCAGCAGCACGGGTTCAGGCGGACGAGATCCTGCTGAATATCCATCTGGCGGAACTGCGGGAGAAAGTGAACAAAACACAGGTGGAAATGGCACAGGCGCTGGGGATCAAACAGCCGACGGTCGCCGGGATGGAAAAACCGGGGCGCGATGTCAAATTATCCACGCTGAGACGCTATGTGGACGCCATCGGCGGAAAACTGAATATTGATGTTGAGCTGCCGGACGGCACGCATTATATGTTCAGGGTCTGATACGGGACACGGCGGATAAAACAGGGAAATAAACAGGAGAGGTAAACGTTGGCTCCTCCAGCTGGACTCGAACCAGCGACATACGGATTAACAGTCCGCCGTTCTACCGACTGAACTATGGAGGAACATCTTCAACGCGGGGTGCATAGTAGTGCGGTGCTGAGGGTTTGTCAAAATGAAAAATGACTTTTTGAATCGTTCGCTTTGTTTATGATCACTTTGCGGAAAATAACAGCGGGAAACAGAATTTTTTGCCTGTAAATCAGTTAGTCACAGGAAATAAAAACAGATAAATAAAAACAGTTAAATAAAAGATGGCGGCGTGTCAGAAAGCAAAAAGCCCGCTCAGTGAGCGGGCTCTTAAATCTGGCTCCTCCAGCTGGACTCGAACCAGCGACATACGGATTAACAGTCCGCCGTTCTACCGACTGAACTATGGAGGAAGCGTGTTCTCTGTGAGAACGGGATGCATAGTAATGCGGTCAGTACGGATTGTCAAAGCGAAAATCAGGGAATGTGATCTGTTTGCTGTACTTATGAGCATTCAGACGGAATAATCATCAAAATCACAGGGTTAACAGGTATAAGTCCGGGTTTTTAATTAACGGAAATAACAGGGAAGGCGATAGGGGAAACCGGTAATCAGCAGAAATGAAAAAAGCCTGCTCACTGAGCAGGCTTTTAAATTTGGCTCCTCCAGCTGGACTCGAACCAGCGACATACGGATTAACAGTCCGCCGTTCTACCGACTGAACTATGGAGGAATTGCGTTCTCGTGAGAACGGGGTGAATCATAGCTATCCTGCGGCAGCTTGTAAAGGGCAAAATGCAAAAAAACGACTGAGTGGCTAAGGCTTGAGCAATTGCAGATAAACAGGGGCAGAAATGCAAAAAGCCCGCTCAGTGAGCGGGCTCTTAAATCTGGCTCCTCTGACTGGGATCGCCTTTGCCAGTAACTGGCTAATAAACAAGCTAAACGTGAATTCCCTTGTTGTCAAGACCACCAGAATGACCACCAATAGGTGCCGATTGTATAAAACTGGTTTGAGCTCTCTGTGGTAGGGGGTGATCATTCATATGGTGTCTACCATAAGAGAAGCGTGGCTAGTTCACAGAAAATTGTCAAAACCATAGGATATTGCCCTGCTTGGAGCGGAGACAAAGTTACAGGTCACTTTACATGCTAACTGCGTGTCATATCCATCACGACTACCTTAACTCGTCCCATTTTGACGGCCTTGCTACGTTCTTCCAGCATCGTTTTCAATTGCTCAGGAGTACTGGGGGATGGGCACCCATCTGCTGGACGGGGAGGTTTCTTGGATTGTTTGCCAAACCACAACACTAAGTAGATGCCTAGGTCCGAGCCTTTGTGAAAGCTGACATACCCGTCATCGAGTTGATGATCGGCCGCGCTCCAAAGTTGTCGGTTCCAAGCACCTTTGATTTCTATGGGTAATGTGATACCCCTGGTTTCGCACATGATGTCCACGCGTTTTTGGTCTACCACGCGTCTTTCGGGGGCGAATCGGATACTCTCCGCTATATTTTCAAACATTCCAATCAAACGATCTCGGCAACATTCTTCTCCTTGTGGCGTCTTGCCATCGTCCTTGTAAAACAGTTTCCAAGAGTTGATTTCGTCATTTTTGATCCGCTGCTGCACAACATCCAATTGTTCGAGAAGGAAGGCCAAAAAATCAGCTCCGGTAAGTGGTGGTTCGTCACACTTGATTGCAAGCAACGCCTCCAATGTAAGTGGCTGGTATACCTTTCCCTTGTTGTGCTGACGTTGAAGGGCGCGGTGTTCACATAGGAAATCGGTGTAACTATCACGAGGTGCTTCACACAGGAGGTTCATAGCCGAGCATGCTTCGTCGGTTTGCTGCTCGCTTAGCTGGAAAATCAGGCGTTGCAGGTATTCATTTTCCGGTCTTGACCAGCCTTCATCGTGCAAGTTGCCCTTGAGCCAGTCTGTCATAGGGTACAAACCCCGGAATCTTTCGATGATCCACTGGGTAGTGGCCACAGTTGGCGTGAGCATCTGAAACTCACTAAGTGCCAGCAATAGTTCAGGGTTCACGGGAGTGCTATTGAGATGTACTGACATTTCCTTGAAGTTCACGATGAGTTGCACAGCTTCAATGGATAATGGCATGGGACGAGAATTTTTTGGTCCCCAATGCTGTAGAACATGAGGAAGTGTGTCTGGCTTATTGAAAGCAAGATGCTGCAAGCACCAGTGCTGAGAGTCCTCGGGCAGGTCAGGCTGGCACTCTAGCCAGTCGCTTGCCAGCGTCGTCAGAATTTTCTCGGTTTGCTTGTAGAGTTCAGGACTATCTGGAAAAATTTGTGGGATATTCTCGCCGCGAAATATACTGGGTTCGAACCAGAGCTTTATTGCCTCCATCAGAAGATTGCGTTTGCTTAGCGTCTTGTATACCAGTGTTTTCAACGTATCGGGTGCCTTGAAAATGAGTTGTTTAGTTGAAAGAAAGATAGCCAATAGCGCTTCGTCCGCTAAACATGCCAAAGAACTTCGAGTGCGTATATGCTCGATGGCTGCAGCCAAGATGATCTCTGCGGAAAGCTCAACCATATTCTGGTTGTTGTGTTCGTACAGTCTGAGGTGACCGAAGTACTGGCTGCTCGCTTCAGACGATAGATGTTTTTGAATGTTCAGAAGATATTTTTCGAAGCCTTGAAAAACTGCGGTTGCCAATTCGTCACCAGCCCACTGCACTAGAGCGGCATACCTGTCTTCTGCGTCATTAATATGGCGAGACCCGTGCAGGTAGGTTTTAGCCGGTTTCATCAGGTATCTGTGATCGCCCAAGCTTATGGCAGCCATCGCAGCCTTATGCTCATCCAGCCTGGTTGTTGCGTCGTGACGATCCTGTTCCTCGCGTCTCTGATTTTCGTGCTGTAAGAGTTCTCGACGGGCTTGCTGACTGAAGTCTAGTTCGATGTTACTTGCCCAAGCTCGCCTTTGCGGGTGGTCACCGGCAAAAAGTAGCGCAGCGGCACGCAGTTTAACACCGTGCTCATTATCATGATGAACAAGATTTACCAGTGTCTTCCAACGCTCGTCCTTTAAATCGTCGACGTCCAGTTTCGCCAACATCGCGATTATATCGCTTTCTGAACAAACAAGACCTAGCTCTAACAGCCGGTCATATCGTTGGGTAAGGCTCTCATCATCATCTGTACAGTCGAGCATCACATATTGTTGTATGGCTTGGCGAAATGAGTGATCTTGGGCCAAATGTTTGGTGAACGAGGAATCTAGGAATGTGTAAAGTGGAACTGAATAGAGGAAAATGAACACGCACCAAGCTTGGGTCGGAGATAACTTATTGGCCATCATGGCTGCTAAAGTTAAGGCAATAAGCAATTCACGAAATTCATTATCCTGTCGGGTATAGAATTCTGTACTGAATGGCTCTTGGGGCATTTGATTGATCAGACAATCCAACAGCGAAGGACATCGCAGTACCGGAAAGCTAGACTTCAGCGGAGCGAACTTATCCAGCTCACCGAAGCGTTCATTCTGATATGAACAGCCAATTATAAGAGTAGCAAGTAGTTTATTTTCGACACCGTCAAAATTGACCAAGCAAGCAAGGTCGAAGGCTAATCTAACGGAGTCGGGATCATCATAATTATACAGGACGTGAATGCACTCAATAACTTCACCTCTGGGTAAGAAATTAAACAATGCCTGCAATGCTGCCCGACGAATGGCGTAATTTTCCGTGCTGTCGTGTATGAAATCCAACAAGAGTTTTTTGAACGGCTCAAGTTCTGCCGCTGCTTCTAGGGATTCAAGAACAAATAGGCGCAGTCGGACTGGTTTATTTCGATCGCTCCCGATGTTTACCAGCTTTTCCATCAGGCCTTTGTTGGTCAGTTCAGTGGCGCTGCCGAGGCGCCACCACGAAAGTGCCATTGGATTACTCGTATAGCACTCTTCCAATTGTTTTAGTAGTAGGTTGGATGATTTAATATCAAGCTTAGCTAGGTCCGCATTTTCGATGACACCGGCTGGATCCATACTTATTACACTTTGGGACAGCTTCGAATTCATGCTCAACCATGCGTGAATACCGCGCAGGCCAGAGGGTACGGTGCCATACTGATGAAATATTCCGAGCAGTCGTCGCTGATTTCTTCCTGGCAGAGGTTCGCGTGTCAGCCAGTAAGCGGCTAGGTATTCGGCGATGCTCCGGTGAATGTATTCGAAACGATTGTTATCAAGCGCCTTGAAGAGGCGAGTGCCCAGCAAATCTTTGATCCGATCGCCGTTTGGTATTTTCTCAAGTTCGATGAGAGGGAAATCGGTAATACGGGTTTGTTTTGCCTTAAGAGAAATAGCCGTGTGGCCGGTAAGAAAAAGTGCTGCACAAACAGCTCCCGCTAACTCTAAAGCATCATTAAGAGCGAAAGCGTTGTTTGTCTTCATGTCATTATGTTCGCTAACCAATTGTTCCACTGCATATTGGAACAGTTCGGAGCGATTGCAGGGGATTTTGTCATGCACAGCACTTTCTGCAATCAGTTTCAGTGTGTGTGGGTTACCAAGCCAATGGGTAAATCCGAAGCGTTCGAGGTGTGACTGGAGCTTGATGATTTGCTCTGAGTCAAGGTATACACGCAGAAATGTCTGGATACCTTCGTCATCGAATGGTTGTAGATGCAGTATTTTAGGTTCCTTGCCGTAGGCGGCCTGGATCCAGCTTGTATGTTTTGCATGCAACCAATCTGAGGTACGGCAGGATATAATGAAGGATGGGCAGTTACTTTTTTTCAGTTCCTGCAAAACCATCTTTAACGCTTCAGCGGTAGTGTCTGCAGCTTCGTCTAGTGCATCGATCAGCCAGACTGTCGAGGCACGGTTATTAGTCAGATCGATCTCGTCGGCTCGCACGATGTCCCAACCTTCTTTTGTGGCTAGTTGAGTGAGCAAGCGGCTTTTCCCCATTCCAGCGTCGCCCAGTATCACGATGGGGGCTTGATTCGGATCAAGTTCATTATCATAAATGCGGCCGTGACACCCATTTTGGTGCAGCAGGATACGTGAGATAAAAGGAGGTTCCTTTCTCATAGCATTTTTCTTTATCCAGAAATTTCCATTTAGGTTAGCCACTTAGTGGCATCAGTCTTTTATCGAAGTTAATTGTTTTGCTCAGTCGAAAAAAAGTGAGCAGCAACGAGTGCTAGCGCCCGGCTCGCAGATCGAGTCGGTCAAGTTCTTCAAGAGTTTGGACAACGGACTCCACAAGTTCTCCATCAAAGTCATCGCGGTCCGCTTCTTCATGAGTGCCTTTGTTGAGGTAGGTCCAGACAAGATTGTTAACGGGGATACCCAAAATACGTCCATAAGCTGTAAGAAGTGGCTCCTTGTTCGCGTGATTAAAGGTTGGAGAATCTCGCAATTTCTTGACTAATGCTTCGCATAAATTTCTCAATCCGGGCTCAGCGCCAACTCCAGCGAGCATGAGATTTAGCACACCAAGATCATGACTTCCAAGCCAGCGCCAAGTTTTCTCGCTCAGCATCTCCAACGCTTGGCGTGAAGCAGCCAACGCATCTCGGTCGTTCAGTGTTTCTCTTGCTGTTCTGGCCTTGGCGATGTAGTTCGCGCTAGGTATGTTGCCGGTTACTTTCGGTTGATAGTTACCATCGTGATGTCTTAGTAGATAAACTTGGCACCCATTCCTACGCTGTGCAGGTAGGTGTTGTTGGATATCTTTAATAAACTCATTACTATGACAGGTGACGATCAACTGGGTGTTTGTGAAGTGGTCACTTTCAAAAATAGCCTCTCGGATTCCACCTCTATGGTCATGATCGATCGCATTGATGGCATCATCGAAGACGATAACTGGACAGCCGATACTTTTTGCTTTGGTCATCAGGATTGCCAGTCCGAGACAGCGAATATGTCCCTCACTAAGAACATGGAGTGCATCGACGCGAATATCAGGATTTCCCTGAAAACTGATTTCGATCTTGCCATCATCGGTTAAAGGCAGATACAGCGCTGATAGCTTGTCTTCTTCGCGATCATTACGATTGAAAGTGTTATAGAGATCTTTAGCTGCTTCGTTTAGGCCAGCCATTAGCTGACCGGGAAGTTGATCTCTATAAGACCTCAATGTTTCAAGAAATCTGTCATAGGCAGCCTTGTATGGTGTGTCGCGGACGATATCTAGTGCTTCCTGAGCCGCTTGTGTGATCAACTCGGCATTTGTTTCATCGAAGGCTTTGATTCGGTTACGCGCGGCTTCAATATCTGCTTGCAGTTGTTGCCGTTTGAGATCTTGCGCTTGGACCTTTAGTTGAAACTCATTGAGTCGCCGACGTTCGTCGATGTGCGATTGTCGCTCTCTCTGAGCCTTCCGTGACGTATCGTCTTGAGCTACCATGCGCTCTACAAAGGTTACAATATCTTCAAGTGACGGCAATCCGTGTGGATCAGCGGGCTGCTGGGGGTAGATATCTGTCCACCATCGTCCGACAGGCTCAGCAGGAAGTTGCAATACCCAACGACCGAGTACTGTTTCCTCTTCTTGGTTAGCTGTTACAAATGCGCATAGTGGGGTTAGCATTTGCCGTAACGCGCGTGATGCTTGGCCTAGTTTTACCTCGATGGCTTGCCGTTTATCTTGAAGTGCGCCTAGCTCTTCAAGCTTTTGCAAGCCATCGGTTGCTTTCCCAAACGGATCTACGACAACACCTGTCAGTGGTGTGTCGCAAGCGGGGCAACGATCTCGAATGGTCTGTTGCAAGGCGAGAACAGAGTTGTAGAGTGTCTTGAAAGAAACCTGGTCGCTTTTGGCTCGAAGAGCATTGATGACTGCATCCAGCTCTTCGTAGTTTTGATGTGCTTCAGCAAAAGCATCTTGGAGGCCTTGGCATGTGATGCCAATAATATTCGGTGGAATCGCTCCCAAAATATTATCTAGCTCTTGAAGACGACCAGGGGCCTCAGCCGAACCAACTAAGCCCTTAAGGGCTTGGTATGTGAGTTCAATCGCGTACTCTTTCGCTAGAGAAGCTTCTTCTTCATCCAATACTTGCAGGGAGGCGGCAGCTCCTTCAACGGTTGCTCCATCTGCCGCCAATGCATTACGGCGAAGTGCCAAGGCATTTTGTTGATCACTGATTAGCACAAGCTGTCCGTCAATGCTTTCGTTGAAATTTCTTACGAACTCATTGAACTGGTCCATACCAAACAGCGTGGCAATCAGTTCAGCTCGTTGGGCATTGGGTCGGGCAGCGATTCTTGAGAATGCATCAATTCGGTTTTTTTCAATAAAGCAGAAGCGATAGGTGTCGAGGTTGGCGACAACGTCAACCTCCCGTCCTTGTTGATCCGTTGCTTTTAGGACTGGAGGGTCGAATCGTCCATCGTGAACATTTTTTAGGTACGTGCTAGCCGCAATACGTTTACTTCCGGCCTCTTCGACATCACCCAGAAGGGCATATTCTAATCCTTCGCAAAGGCTGGTTTTCCCGCTACCATTGGGGCCGTAGAATAAGATGATCTGCTTTGTTAAGTCAAAAGGTTCAGGTGTTCTGAATCCCCGAAATGGCCCGAGTGTCAGGTGACGCAATTTGTTCCATGACCAGACACCGACGTTTGCTTCAGCGATGTCGAGCGGAGGTGCCTCTACTGTGTCGCCAAGCTTTTGCCGCATTAGACTGACCAGAAATGTGGAGCGCTGGCTTCGTTGTCGCGAAGTTCCCGCCAATTCGTCAAAGTTAGCAAGGGCCAAGGTAGCCAAGCGTCGCACGTTACTAGGAACTTGCCTCTCTGGTTGGTATAACCACTGCACAAAGCTTTCAAAATCCTGTCTTGCAGATGCCATGCCTCCTCCCTTTGAGTGACGCTATCATTGATTAACTTATCGCAACGGACGTTCGTAGCTCAATATAAAATTCTATCAATCACTTAGATATTTATAATTGTTCGACACAGTCTAGCACTTTACACCGGTACTGAACAAAGGGAAGAGATCAATTATCCTGTGGCCACTCTTTGCTGCGTGTTCGGAGTTCACCGCAGCAGCTACAGATACCGGGAAAACCGGCCTGACATAGCCGTATTACGTCGTCAGGTTCAGGAGCTGCACGGCCTCAGCTATTGTTCAGCAGGTGCAAGAAATATCGCCATAATGGCAACATGCAGGGGCTTCAGGATGGGACGATTGCTTGCCGGCCGGTTAATGAAGGAACTGGGGCTGGTGAACTGTCAGCAGCCTGTTCACCGGTATAAGCGTGGTGGTCATGAACACATTGCTATCCCGAACTACCTTGAGCGACAGTTCCAGTGATAGAGCTCAATCAGGTATGGTGCGGCGACGTAACGTATATCTGGACAGGTAAACGCTGAACATACCTGGCCTTTGTGCTCGACCTGTTTGCAAGGAAACCCGTACATTGTCGCGTTTTACTTTCAGCTCTTTAACTTCGGCCTATTTCTTGGCGTTAGGATCAGTGCCTTGAGTAAGAAGCCTTTTCGCTTCATTACGGCGCTGTCTTGCATCAGTAAGTGAAACAGCAGGGCAGACACCTATGGAGAAGATTTTTTGTTTCCCTTCGAAACGATAGGCCATTTGCCAATATTTAGAACCCTTGGGGGTAACGCGAAGGAACATGCCAAAGCCATCGGTCAGTTTGTATTCCTTATCGAGAGGTTTGGCGTTTTTTACTTTGATATCAGTAAGTGGCATAACGGCATCCCCTGCTTGTTGGTAAAATGCAATCGAACTACCATTACCAACATTTTTACCAGCAAATGGGTATGGTTTCGAGTGGTTTTTAGTGAACGAGGGTGAACTTGAAGAAGGGGATAACCATCTGATAGAAATGCAGAAAACAGACGTCAGTGAACGTCTGTTCCCCTTAAATCTGGCTCCTCCAGCTGGACTCGAACCAGCGACATACGGATTAACAGTCCGCCGTTCTACCGACTGAACTATGGAGGAAGCGTGTTCCCGTGGGAACGAGGCGCATATTAACGGGGTGATCCGGTTGTGTCAACGGGAAAAAGACAATTTTATACCGTTTGCTCAGCAAGTAACCCGGGTGAATGAAAAACAGGCATAAACAGAGGGTTAAGCCGCACCTTTCATCCAGTGAGAGCGTGGTTTTTCCGGGTGTTCTTCCGGATAGGCCATCAGATGCAGGTCATAAAACGACATTGTACCTTTTGTCTCTGTCATATGGCGGATATCCTGCTTCAGTGTATCGCTGACCTGAGGGTGACTCAGTATTGCGGTCAGTGTTTCCTGCGGCACGGCTTCGCTGACAAACCATTCGCCGTTGTAGCACACCCGTAAATCCAGTACGCCGATATCGGAAAAACGGTAAACCGGCTTAACTTCAAAAAGTAAAACCGCGGCCATTACCAGGAACAGGGCGCTGAAACCGAGCAGCCAGTAAAAACCGAAATAGGGTGCATAATAAATAAGAACACCCAGCACGAGATAGGATACGACCATCGCCAGACATAAATAAGGATAGGTGCGGATAAAATGACTGCTGAAGCGGGGTTTCCCGTCCCGTTTCTCACGCTGGTTGATATTATCAAGAGCGCCGGTAATTAGTGTTCTGACGACATCCATAGAATGACCTCCGGAGGTCTGCTGCTTTCTGATACATTATATTAACATGTCCGGAACACAACCGCGCAGAACAGTTACGGTGTTTGTGAGGAATAACTGTTATGTTATAAGGATTATTAAGAATAGTCTTACTGCTGTTAAATCAGGTGCGCCCGGCAGCTCAATTTGCTGAAATCGCAGACAATTAGCCGGATAAAAGTTAATAAATATGAGCTCTTTCACTTTTTTTAAAATTCACGGTAATAAATCAGTTGCTATTCATCCCCACTCATGAGTTAATGTTTGCGGCCCTAAAAAGAGCAGCTTTATGTATGACAACTGAGTTTGAGCGTTTAAGTTGAGTGTTATCCAGGATAGCCTTTGACCGTTTCATATGCTGTGTGCCTCCATTTAGTTTTTGCTTCCGGCCAGTACCTGCCAAAATGGCAATGCATTTATTTATATATAGGAAAGTCACATGTCTGACAAAATGAAAGGTCAAGTTAAGTGGTTCAACGAATCTAAAGGCTTTGGTTTCATCACTCCAGCTGATGGCAGCAAAGATGTTTTCGTTCACTTCTCTGCCATTCAAGGCGCAGGTTTCAAAACCCTGGGCGAAGGCCAACAAGTAGAATTCACCATCGAGAATGGTGCTAAAGGCCCGGCTGCAGCTAACGTAACTCCGCTGTAAGATATAGCCAAACCGAATTCCAAGCCTGCCGCGTAAGTGGCGGGCTTTTTTTATATCTTTTTTTTATGTTTATCACCTTATTATGATCACCGGGAGCCGGATTATGCAGATTAACGATACCGTTTATGTCAAAACGGATGCGGATGAACCCCGCGAAGGCCGGATATTACTGATCGAACCTTTTAGTGAAGGTGTGATGTATCTGGTGGCTCTGCCGGAATATCCGGATGGCATCTGGTTCTTCAATGAAAAAGAGGGCGGGGATGGTGTATTCATCACGCCGAAAAATAATTTCTGACTTTACATATTTTTGCGGACAACCTATACTCCGCGCATCTTTTCTGAACAGAGGACCCGGATTTGGACAGTCACAGTTATCACTCAATTAATAACTGATCCGGCACACCTTTCTTTTCTGAAACTGTCTGCCGGTACGATGATGGCGGGCAGCACCTCTCTGTGGTACTGCATTTTTTATAATTACAGATGATCTGCCGGTTCCCGGTTGTATCACTGCAACAGGTATGCAGTATGTTTATCGTTTCTCACGCACTCTTTCCTCCGGGTTACTGAGCAGAATTCTTTCGTTATTTTTACATTTTCTGCTGTTAACACCTGACGCTGTTGCGTCTTTCGGGTGGAGGTTACTATGTTTGCAATTCCTTATTTACTCAATTTACTGGCTGCGCTGGCACTCGGTGCTCTGATTGGTGCGGAGCGCCAGTGGCGTCAGCGGATGGCCGGTCTGCGGACCAATGCGCTGGTGGCAGTGGGTGCCGCTGTATTTATCTTAAGTTCTGTCACGACATCACCGGACAGTCCCGGCCGGATAGCCGCGCAGGTGGTTTCCGGGATCGGTTTTCTGGGGGCCGGGGTCATTATGCGTGAAGGTATGAATATCCGCGGGCTGAATACGGCCGCTACGTTATGGTGCTCTGCCGGTATTGGCGTGTTGTGCGGTCTGGGAGAGTTCGGGCCTGCGCTGACAGCGGCACTGGTGATCTTATGCGCCAATATTTTGCTGCGGGAAGCTGCGCAGCGTATCAATGCCCGGCCGGTTATTCACGCCACAGATCTCGTACAGGACTACAAAATCCGGGTTATCTGTCATGAAAAAGATGAAATTCTGGTCAGAACGGTGATCCTTCAGGCACTGAATGGTTCGCATGTCCGGCTGCATTCACTCAGCAGTGCAGATACAACCGGCGGAAAACTGGAAGTTTGTGCCGAAGTCCGTGCCACACCGGCAGAACAGAAAGAGATCGAAGGCATTGTCTGCCGTGTCAGTCTGGAAAGAAGTGTCAGTGCAGTAAACTGGATGATTGCATCTGAACTGCCTGTCTGATGATTTTTGTACAAATTTTGGTAATTATCGCGATTGTTTTAATAAAGCCTTAAGGTTTGGCCGGTGGCAAATCCACCGGCTTTATTCTGTGTATCAACAGAATATTTATATTTAGTGATAATTTTTGATAGGGATGGTGGCGGGTTTTTTACTTATTTTAAGAATAAAGAACTAAATCCTCAGCTGTCCGGCTGATAGAAATTATCTGACCAGTGTCACACTACAGCTGGTTTTCCGTGGTGCTGAAGCGGGATCACGGGATAAAAAACGTGATTTTCGTCATAGCGATCGGCCGGAATTTGAGAAAGTTTTCAGAAAAATGGTGATAAATCGTGATGGCAATCACAAGGTGATACTTTTTTTCCGGCAATCCGCCGCTATCATAAAAAGCAAAAAACTGAAAATTTTGATCTGCTTACTTATTCCGGGTGTAACAGAAAAAATGCATCTCTGTACCGGGCGGAACCGGGCGAAATGTTTATCCAAAATTCGGATACCGCCGTAATACAATTTTAATTTGTAAAAAAAAAAGTATATAGTAACCATAGGTTACTATATTGATAGTGATTACTTCAGGCTTATCTGACTGTATTGATGCTACATTTAATTAACGACTTTGCTAATAGGAAAATACCGGGATTGTGATGAGGGAATGACATTTCTGTGACAAGCAGATGCCATTGTCTCCTTCAGAAGCAAAGGCGGATAATCAGAGAGGCGGTTTAGTTTATAAAAGTATCATCTGAACGTATATACATAACCTTATACGCTCCGAAAAGACAAATAAGTGAGCATATAAAAAGAAAGAGACATTATTCTTTTAAAAGAAATAAAGTACATTCAGAATAGAAAACCTCAAAAATGAATTAAATTCATTTAATCTTTAATTGTCTCTCCGTTAAATAAAGAACCCCCATAACATAAGATAATTTTATGTTTTATGTCATAAATAGCCCGTTTTTGTTAAAAAATACTAAACATTGATCTGCGCGGGGTATCTGAAATGTTCATGGTTACACTTTGTTATAACGCGGTCATAAACCGGGTAAAAATGAACTAAAGCGTACGATATATCACCTTACCGGTTAAAAATAAGTATTTTACACCGCCATTTTTGCTAAGTATTCCCTGTGGTAATGGCATAAAGCAGAGTTTCCCAATAAGACACTTTGATCTGAATCAATATATCTATTTTCATTATATGCATGGTGTAAAGGACTTAGGTGACACGTATTTTGAGTCATATTTACCTAAAGATTACTGGCATTTGACTTAGGTGAGTGATAAGTGCGGTGGGTATTTGGGATATGTTGAGACAAAATATAATTAATAGTAAAATTGTACTAATGCATGGTGGGATATTTATCTTTCTGAGATAAAAACAAACATCAGTGGCTTGAATAGTTAATTTTGTGGTGCATAATAAATAACGTCTATAAATGATATAAGATGATTCAGACATTAAATAAGCTGGTGCTGATTTTAATCGTTACTTTTATTGTTTACAGGTATTCCTGATGTGTATTTAATTTAAGTTTACTTTTGTGTGTTTCGCACGCATGCCGGATATTTATATGGATTGGCAGTAAACAATGGAATGAGCTTCTCCGGTATTTATAACATTACGTAAAACAGGATCTCCGGTATCACACAGCGCCGGAGATGGTTTCTGCTGTACTTTGATGCTGCTGATATCCGGATAGGAAAAAAAATGAGCCAGACGACTGATTTTCTGAAGCATATTTATGATATTAACCTCTCATACCTGCTGTTAGCCCAAAAACTTATTGCTCAGGAAAAAGCTTCTGCCATGTTCCGCTTAGGCATTAACGATGCAATGGCAACTACGTTAGCAAATCTTACGCTCTCTCAATTGGTCAAATTGGCAGAAACCAACCAGCTAATCTGTCAGTTCAGATTTGAGAGCAGCGAAACCATTGAAAAACTCACACGTGATTCCCGCGTGGATGAATTACAACAGGTTCATACCGGAATTTTACTGTCAACCCGTCTGCTGCAAACGCACGGCGCGGCTGGCACTGACTCACACGCAAGAAAAAGATAAGTATCATGGCCGAAAAAAGTATCATCAAAGAGGCTCAGGATATCCGTCTCGCGATGGAATTAATCTCTCTGGGTGCTCGTCTTCAGATGTTGGAAAGTGAAACTCAAATCAGTCGCGGACGCCTTATCCGCCTGTACAAAGAGCTGCGCGGGTGTCCTCCCCCGAAAGGGATGCTGCCGTTTTCCACAGACTGGTTTATGACATGGGAACAGAATATTCACGCCTCCATGTTTTATAACGCTTATGAGTTTCTGATGAACAGCGGACAGTGCTCCGGTGTTGATGTGATAGTAAAGGCGTACCGGCTGTACCTGGAGCAGTGTCCGCCGGCTCCCGGTGAAGAGCCTCTGCTGGCACTGACCCGCGCCTGGACACTGGTGCGGTTTGTGGAGAGCGGAATGCTGCAGCGTTCTGTCTGCAGCTGCTGCAGCGGGTCATTTGTCACCTACGCTCACATCCCTGAAAACAGCTTTACCTGCAGTTTATGCCAGCCGCCTTCACGGGCAATAAAAAAACGTAAACTTTCCTCACTTCCCGCCGATATTACGCTATATCGAGAGGATGGCATTGCCAAAGCGGTAATGTAACTGGATTGATTTGGTAAACAGGCAAATTCGTTTTGCCTGTCCTTCCTGAAAGTGCCCTTTGACAGCCATCCGATACCTAACTGAGTTAAAGGGAATAGCGTGTTAATACTCATCGGATACATCATTGTTACGGGCACGGTCATCGGCGGCTATCTGATGGTTGGCGGCCACATGGGCGCACTTTATCAACCCGCTGAATTTGTTATTATTTTAGGTGCCGGATTTGGCGCATTTGTCGTCGGTAACAGCGGGAAATCCATTGTTGCCCTGGGAAAAGTGCTGCCGCGTCTGTTCCGCCGCTCCTCTTACAACAAAGCGATGTCAATGGATTTGATGGCGCTGTTGTTCCAGCTTCTTAATAAATCCCGCCAGCAGGGGCTGCTGGCCCTGGAAAAAGATATCGAAAATCCGCAGGAGAGCGATATTTTTTCCCAGTACCCGCGCATTCTTAAAGATCAGACCGCACTGATGTTTCTGGTGGATTATCTGCGTCTGATGATCACCAGTAACCTGCAAAGTCATGAAATTGAAGCACTGATGGATGAAGAGCTGGAAACATTCCGTCAGGAGAGCGAAGTGCCTGCTTCCGGCCTGAATATGGTCGGGGATTCCATGCCTGCATTCGGTATTGTTGCCGCCGTCCTCGGCGTGGTGAACGCACTGGGTTCTGCTGACCGTCCGGCCGGTGAACTGGGGGCGCTGATTGCGCATGCGATGGTCGGGACATTCCTCGGTATTCTCGTCGCGTACGGTTTTATTCTGCCGCTGGCGTCACTGATCCGTCTGCGCAGTGGTGAACAGCTGAAAATGCTGGAATGCATCAAAGTGACTTTCCTTTCTTCCTTACAGGGTTACCCGCCACAAATTGCCGTTGAATTTGGCCGTAAAGTGCTGTTCAGCGCGGATCGTCCGTCCTTTACCGAACTGGAAGATAAAGTCCGTGAGGTAAAAGTCAGCCACCGTACCGAAGCGCAGGACGGGGAGTAAACGGACGATGAAACCGGGCAATACGCATATTATCCGCGTCAAAAAGCGGGGCGGTCACGGGCACGGCGGCGGACACGGCGGGTCATGGAAGATTGCTTACGCTGACTTTATGACCGCCATGATGGCGTTCTTCCTGGTGATGTGGCTGATTTCTATCTCCAGCCCGCAGGAACTGACTCAGATTGCGGAATACTTCCGCACACCGCTGAAAACGGCCATCAACCCGGGAACAAAAACCGGGGATGCGACCAATCCGATTCCGGGCGGCGGCAAAGACATCATTTACAAAGAGGGTGACACTCTGCCGGACCCAGACAGCATGCAGGATCAGCAGGGACAGGATGATGCCGGTCGTTTTGAGAAACTGAAACAGGATCTGGAACAGGCCATTCTTAAAGATCCGCGGCTGAATGAACTGAAACCACATCTGCTGATTGATACCACGGATGACGGGCTGCGGATCCAGATTGTGGACAGTGCCAACCGTCCGATGTTTATGGTCGGCTCCACCCATGTTGAACCGTATATGCGGGATATTCTGCGCGCGATTGCGCCGATTCTGAATGACGTACCGAATCGTATCAGTATTTCCGGTCATACCGATGATCTGCCGTACGCCAACGGCGGCAACTACAGTAACTGGGAACTGTCTGCCGAGCGTGCCAATGCTTCCCGCCGTGAACTGGTCCGGGGGGGGATGGCTGAGAACAAAATTCTGCGGGTGGTCGGAATGGCATCCTCTATTCACCTGGATAAAAACGACGGGCTTGCGCCGGTGAACCGCCGTATCAGCATCATCGTTCTGAATGAGGCGGAGATGGAAAATATCCTCCATGAATATGAAGGGGCCGTTCCCGTTACGGATATACAGCAGCTGAAGCAGTTGCCGCCGCGCAGCGAAACACCGGTACCGCCGGAGATCCCGCCGGAAGCGGGGCCGGAACCGGTCGCTCCGGATCAGACGCCGCCGCAGAACAGTGCCGCAGCGGCGGATACCACACAATAAACAGGATGGACAGGTACTGCCGGATTTCCGGCAGTACCTGTCAGCCGTAACACAAGAAAAAATTGGATAACCGCGATGGATATAACTGAGTTTTATCAAACGTTCTTCGATGAAGCCGATGAGCTGCTCCGGGATATGGAACAGCACCTGCTGGAACTTGATCCCCGGGAACCGGACAATGAACAGCTCAATGCTATCTTCCGCAGCGCACACTCCATTAAAGGTGGTGCGGCAACATTCGGCTTCACGCTGTTGCAGAAAACCACACACACCCTGGAAAACCTGCTCGATAAAGCCCGCCATGATGAACTGACGCTGACGCCGGATATTATTGACGTTTTCCTCGATACCAAAGATGTGATGGGCTCGCAGCTGGATGCCTATAAGAGCGACACTCTGCCGGATGAAGAGAGCTTTAACCGGATCTGTGAAGTGCTGGGGCATGTGGAACAGAGTGTGGCCGATGCTGTGGTTGTCACAGAAACGGCCGCACCGGAAGCTGTCAGCAAAACCGCAGAGGATACCCCGGTTGCTGAAGAAACCGGCACGGTAACCGGTTTTTCACATCATTTCACTTTCACACTCAGTAAGCTGAAAGAAAGTGAAGTCGCTTTGCTGGCGGATGAATTGTCACTGTTCGGCACGGTATACAAAACCGAACAGGGCACCGATACCCTGAAAGTCTGGCTGGGCACCAATACCGCAATTGATGACATCAGCGGAGTACTCTGTTTTGTGGTGGATGATTCACAGATTGCTTATGAAGAAACTCCGGCAGCGGAATTAGCCGCCATTCTGGCCGCAGACAGCATCCCGGCAGAACAGGAAGCGGAAACAGCCGGCGCACCGGTTGCTGCAGCGGTACCGGCGGTATCGTCTGCTGCACCGGCAGCACGTAAAGCACCGGCTGCAAAAAGCAAAGGTGACAGCGGCAGTATCCGTGTGGCAGTAGAGAAAGTGGATCAGCTGATCAACCTCGTCGGTGAGCTGGTGATTATCCAGTCTATGCTGACCCAGCACAGCCAGCAGGTGGATCAGGCTGAATATGCGGATCTGCTCAGCTCCATTGTCCAGCTGGAACGCAACTCCCGCGCACTTCAGGAATCCGTTATGTCCATCCGTATGATGCCGATGGATTATGTCTTCAGCCGCTTCCCGCGCATGGTGCGCGATATCGCCTCAAAACTGAATAAGAAAATCGAACTGAAAGTGGAGGGCAGTTCCACCGAACTCGATAAGAGCCTGATTGAGCGGATTATCGATCCGCTGACACACCTTGTGCGCAACAGTCTCGACCACGGTATTGAAAAACCGGAAGTCCGTGCGGCCAACGGCAAACCGGAAGCCGGCACACTGACACTGGCGGCGGAACATCAGAGCGGCAATATCTGCATTGAAGTGCGGGATGACGGTGCCGGTCTGAACCGGGAACGCATTCTGGCCAAAGCCCGCCAGCAGGGTATGGATGTGCACGACAACATGACCAACGATGAAATCGCGATGCTGATCATGGCGCCGGGTTTCTCCACTGCGGAAGTTATCACCGATGTGTCCGGCCGTGGTGTGGGCATGGACGTGGTGAAACGAAACATCCAGGACATGGGCGGTCGCATTCAGATTGGTTTCACAGAGGGCCGCGGTACCGTGACCCGGATTCTGCTGCCGCTGACACTGGCTATCCTCGACGGCATGTCCGTCAAAGTGGCTGATGATGTCTTTATTGTACCGCTCAGCGCCATTATCAGCACACTTCAGCCGCGTCAGGAAGATATTTACCGCCTTGCCGGTGAGGAAAAAATGCTGCTGGTCCGCGGTGAATATCTGCCGCTGGTCGAAATGCACAAGGTCTTCGGTATTAAAGAGGCCGAGCATGATCTGGCAAAAAGTATCGCCCTGATTGTTCAGAACGCCGGTAACCGTTACGCGCTGCTGGTGGACAGACTGATCGGACAGCAGCAGGTGGTGGTGAAAAATGTTGAAAGTAATTACCGCAAAATTCCGGGGATCTCCGCAGCCACTATCATGGGCGACGGTTCCGTTGCACTGATTATTGATGTGGCGGAATTGCAGAGAATGAACAACGAAATTTTGTGCAAAAAGAAACTGAACACGTCACACGTCGTGATGCAATAAACAAAGGTAAATAACCATGTCGATGATGGATGAAGATTTAAACAAACTCGATGAAGAGAAAAACGGCGAAGGGTATCTGATTTTTACGCTGGGTGAAGAAGAGTATGGCATTGAGATCCTGAAAGTACAGGAAATCCGTGGTTATGAGCAGGTCACCCGTATCGCGAATACCCCTGATTTTATTAAGGGTGTCACTAACTTACGCGGCGTGATCATTCCGATTATTGATCTGCGGGTGAAGTTCTCCCATCAGAACGTTACTTATAACGACAACACCGTGGTGATTGTGGTCAATCTGAAAGATCGCGTGGTCGGTATTGTTGTGGACGGCGTATCTGATGTGCTGGTGCTTAAAGATGAACAGATTGCGCCGGCTCCGGATTTTGCGGTCACTTTATCGACACAGTATCTGACCGGCCTCGGCACGATCGGTGACCGGATGCTGATTCTGGTTGATATCGAAAAGCTGCTTTCCAGCGAGGAAATGGCACTGATCGACAGCATGGCTGAATGATAATTCAGCCATATAGTTTTGGTTAATCCATCACTAAAGTTTTTTGTCGTGTGACCGATATCAAAAATACAATAACACTATGCCAGTAGAAAATTATGTATAGCAGAATTAAAATTGTATCAGGGCTTTTATCCGTTATTCTTATATTCGTACTGTTGCAGCTGGCATCCAGCGGACTGATGTTCAGCAAACTGGGTGAAAACCGCGACAGTATTCACTTTTTGGATTCACTTCAGAGCCAGAGACAGGTACTTACCCAGAGCTGGGTTAACCTGATCCAGGCCCGCGCCAATTTAAACCGGGCTGCAAACGGTTTTCTGCTCAGAGAACACACCTTTAAAGACGATGCCACCCCGGACGAGCTGATCAAGCAAGCCACCCGTCAGTTAGCAGATGCGGATGCCGCGTATGCCCGCTATATGAAAATGATGGAAGGCACCAGCTACGACAAGGCTAAGTTTGAAAAACTGCTTTCCACCTATGAAACCTACCGTAATGCGCTGACCCGGCTGATGTCCTACGTCCGGGAAGACCAGCTGGAACAGTTCTACACCTATGCCACATCCGGCTATCAGATGAAATTCGAAGAGCAGTTTAATTCGTATTTCGACAGCATTTCGGTGGCATTCCGGGGTGAAGTGCAGAATGCGGAAGATAACTTCAGTGAATCACTGTATATGCTGATTGCACTGGCGGTTATCCTCGCGCTGATCGGTATTATCAGTTATCGCTATGTACAGCGCGGGATTATTCATCCTCTTAATGGCCTGGTTGATCGTATCAAAGTGTTTGCTGCCGGTGACCTGACTCCGACAGTGCCTGTCAACGGCCATAATGAAATCGCTGATCTCGGCCGCGGTGTGCAGCATATGCAGCAGGAGCTGATTAATACGGTGCGCGGTGTGCGTGACGGCAGTGAAAACATCTATCAGGGAACCAGCGAAATCGCCGCCGGTAACAATGATTTGTCCGCCCGTACCCAGGAGCAGGTTGCCTGTCTGGAAGAGACGGCAGCCAGTATGGAAGAACTGACCGCAACGGTGAAACAGAACACCGAATATGCCCATCAGGCCAGTGAGTTCGCCGGTCAGGCGTCCGAGATTGCCCGTGAAGGCGGCAAAGTGGTATCCAACGTGGTGAATACCATGCTGAATATCGCTGACAGTTCCCAGAAAATTTCCGATATCACCGCTGTTATTGACAGCATTGCGTTCCAGACCAATATCCTGGCACTGAACGCGGCGGTTGAAGCCGCCCGTGCCGGTGAACACGGCCGTGGTTTTGCGGTGGTGGCGGATGAAGTCCGTAACCTGGCGCAGCGCAGCGCGGATGCGGCGAAAGAGATCAAAACCCTCATCGAAGACTCGGTATCCCGTACCGGAACCGGTGCCCGTCAGGCAGAAGATGCCGGTAAAACCATGACCCGGATTGTGGAATCCGTCACCCGGGTCACCGATATTATGGCGCATATCGCCACCGCATCCGATGAGCAGAGTAAAGGTATTTCACAGGTCAGTATTGCAGTTGCCGAAATGGACAAAGTGACGCAGCAGAACGCCTCACTGGTTGAGCAATCTGCGGTGGCGGCAAATGTGCTGGAAGAACAGGTGGCGAAACTGTCACAACTGATAGCCATTTTCCGTTTACCGGCCCTGAAACACAAGGACGATAAACATACTGAACCGGCGGCAAGAACGATTTCCAATGTCGTGAAAACCCCGGATCTCAGCAAAATATCATCGAAGAATCACCAAGATGATGACAATTGGGAAACTTTTTAACGACGCGTCTGTGCTTTGCGCTGTCAGGGAAACCTGACGGCGCTTTTGTGCATCACAGCGATAATAATAATTGAAGCAGGTGAGCCCGGCCGGACGCAGTGGGGATAGCATTATGTTTGGTAAGAGAATACGGATTTCTGTCAGTTTATATCTGTTGCTTATTTTCTTTTGCGGTATGCAGATAGTGTCCAGCGGATTATCGCTGGGGATTGTTTCATCAGAATTATCATCACTGGAACGGGTCGATCTCGGCTCAAAAAAACGGGCTTTGCTGGTGTCTTCTTATGAAGATCTGATGCAGGCCCGTAACCTGCTTACCCAGGTTGTTGTGCATATTAAAGTCGGCTCTGAGGAGAGCGATATCCGCCAGGTTAAAGCAGCGTTTGATTTACTGCTGGAGAAAGCAGCGGAAGATTACAATAACTTCAAATCCCAGCCGATCCTCAGTGAGAAAGAGGATTTTGCCGGTATTGAGGAGCAGTACCAGTCTTACCTAAGTGTCATCAAAGAACTGCGTGGTTACATTGATAACGCCAATATCCCGGCGTATGTGGAACATCCGACTCAGATGTATCAGGATAAAATGGGTGCTGTGGTCAATGATTATCTGGCTCTGCTGGATGAGGAAAGCCGCAGTGCGATTGAGTCCGGCACCTTCTATAACCGTCTGGCGTGGATCATGTTCTTTTGCGTCACCGCCACCATTCTGCTGATTTCCGGCCTGGCCCATTTCTGGATGCGTCACAAAGTGATTAACCCGCTGACCAGCATGAGCGAGCACTTTATGCAGGTTGCTCAGGGCAAACTGAACCAGAAAATAGAAGTGACCACCCGCGATGAAATCGGAGTGGTATTCGGCCAGCTTAAACTGATGCAGGAATCACTGGCAGAATCTGTCTCAAACGTTCGTCTGAATACAGACCAAATGTATACCGGAATTCGCGAGATTGCGCTGGGCAATAATAATTTATCATCGCGTACAGAACAGCAGGCTGCATCGCTGGAAGAAACCGCCGCCAGTATGGAAGAGTTGACCGCGACGGTGAAACAGAACGCCGACAACGCCCGTCAGGCCAGTGAACTTGCGGTCACAGCATCGAAAACCGCCAGCCGCGGTGGCCAGATCACGGACAGCGTGATCGAAACCATGACCTCGATTGCCAACAGTTCGCAGAAAATCAGCGCCATTATCAGCGTGATCGACGGCATTGCCTTCCAGACCAACATCCTTGCCCTGAACGCTGCCGTGGAAGCGGCCCGTGCCGGTGAGCAGGGACGCGGATTCTCCGTGGTCGCCGGTGAGGTTCGTGCGCTGGCACAGCGTAGTGCGGAAGCGGCAAAAGAGATTAAGTCCCTGATTGATGAATCTGTTGACCGTGTCGGTCAGGGAACCCAGCTGGTGGACAGCGCCGGCAAGACAATGGAAGAACTGGTCACTGCCGTGAACCAGGTGACGGAACTGATGAGCGAAATCGCGTCGGCCTCCAACGAGCAGAGCCGCGGTATCGAACAGGTGGCAACCGCCGTCAGCCAGATGGATCTGGTGACCCAGCAGAACGCCGCACTGGTTGAGCAGTCAACAGGTGCGACAGCCGCACTGGAGGATCAGGCGAATAACCTGGTCGATACGGTCGCTTTCTTTGAGCTGCCGGAGAACAAGGGCATACAGTCCGGCTTTGCCGGCTGACGGTTCTGCTGATCCCCGCCCGCCCCGGTTCGTATCGCAGACCCGGCGGCGGGCGGTAACTGATCGGTTTGTATTGAAACTGTCACTGAATCGTTTTTACCGAAAGGACAACAAGTACGATGCTTTTTGCGCCACAGATAGAACCACTCACAGATGATGAGTTTGGTCGGGTGTGCCGGTTTATTCATAAAAAGTCAGGCATCGTCCTTAGCATGAATAAAAAGAATATGGTCTACAACCGCCTGTTAAAGCGGCTCAGAGACTGCAATATGAGCACATTCGCCGAGTACCTGCGTTTGCTGGAACGGGAGCCGCTGCACCCGGAATGGCAGGCTTTTATTAATGCTATGACTACCAATTTAACCGCATTTTTCCGGGAGCCTCATCACTTTCAGACACTGACTGATTTTATCCGTCCCCGCCGTAACCAGCCGGTCACTATCTGGTGTGCAGCCGCATCGACAGGGGAAGAACCGTATTCGATCGCTATGACACTCAGTGATGTTCTCGGTGCGAACGCCATGAATGCCAAAGTGATCGCCAGTGATATCGATACCGAAGTTCTGGATAAGGCCCGCAAGGGTGTCTACCGTATCGAAGAGCTGAAAAACCTCAACGCCCTTCAGCGTCAGCGTCATTTTATGAAAGGGGTCGGGGAATATGAAGGCTATGCCCGGGTTAAACCGGCGCTCGGCCGGATGATTGATTTCCGTTATCTGAATCTGACGGACAACGACTGGCAGTTTCAGGGGCAGTTTGATGCCATATTTTGTCGTAATGTCATGATTTATTTTGATAAGGACATGCAGAAACAACTACTGGAACGTTTTGTTCCGTTACTGAAGCCTGACGGGCTGCTGTTTATCGGACACTCGGAGAACTTATCACAGCTCTCTTCGCGTTATGTCATCAGAGGACAGACCGTTTACAGCATTCAGGCGGCCGGGAGAAGTGATGAAAAAAATAAAAGTGCTTTGCGTTGATGACTCGGCGCTGATGCGTCAGTTAATGCGTGAAATTATTAACAGCCATCCGGATATGACCGTGGTGGACGTGGCACCGGATCCGTACGTTGCGCGTGATCTGATTAAACAGCATGAACCGGATGTGGTGACACTGGATGTGGAAATGCCGCGGATGGACGGCATCGATTTTCTGGAAAAACTGATGCGCCTGCACCCGGTGCCGGTGGTGATGGTTTCCACGCTGACCTCCAAAGGCTCGGAAGTGACCCTGAAAGCCCTGGAACTGGGCGCGGTGGATTTTGTCACCAAACCGCAAATCGGAATTCGTGAAACCATGATGAGCTACCGCGACCTTATCGGTGAAAAAATCCGTGCGGCAGCGATGTCAAAAATCACGCAGAGTAACCGCTTCCGTCGTCAGGAAAAAGTAACGGCAGCACCTGCGGTGATAAGCAAACCGCTGTCATCGTATGTCTGCCACAACCGTCTGATTGCGGTGGGCGCGTCGACCGGTGGTACCGAAGCTATCCGTCAGTTCCTGGAGATGCTGCCGCCGGAGTGTCCGCCGGTGGTGATCACCCAGCATATGCCGGCCGGTTTTACCCGCTCATTTGCCGAGCGCCTGAACAAGCTCTGTGCGCTGACAGTAAAAGAAGCTGAGCACGGTGATGTGCTGCTCAAAGGGCATGCCTATATTGCCCCGGGGGATGCGCATATGCTGATCGCGGATAAAGGCCACGGATACCAGGTGGTACTTCAGCAGACACCGCCGGTGAATCGTCACCGACCGTCCGTGGATGTGCTGTTTGATTCAGTGGCTGAATGTGCCGCACGCAAATGTATCGCGGTACTGCTGACCGGCATGGGTATGGATGGCGCGCGCGGTATGCTGAATCTGCGGCAGAAAGGGGCGGTCACTTACGCCCAGGATGAGCGCAGCTGTGTGGTTTTCGGTATGCCGAGAGCGGCGATTGAACTGAATGCAGTCGATGAAATTCAGGATCTCGTCAAAATTGCCCCCAGTGTGCTGGGCAGACTTGCTGCCGTTTCCGCCTGACGGAACCGGCAATTATTCATTGTATTTATTCATTGTATTATTGCAGGAGTGGTTATGGCCGCTAAAGATTTGAATTTTCTGGTAGTTGATGATTTTTCCACTATGCGCCGTATCGTGCGTAACCTCTTAAAAGAGTTGGGATACAACAAAATTGAAGAGGCGGAAGATGGTGTGGATGCCCTGGAGAAAATCCGTACGGGTCAGATTGATTTCGTGGTTGCGGACTGGAACATGCCGAATATGGACGGGCTGGAGCTGCTGAAAACCATCCGTGCGGATGATGCGCTCAAACACATCCCGGTCATGATGGTGACCGCCGAAGCGAAAAAAGAAAACATTATTGCCGCCGCTCAGGCCGGTGCCAGCGGTTATGTTGTCAAGCCGTTCACCGCCGCGATCCTCGAGGAAAAACTGAATAAAGTTTTCGAAAAGATGGGTCTGAACTGAGAGGAATCAGCAGAAGGAAAGCAGGATGACGGAAAATAAATCAACGGACAGAAACAAAAACAGTGATGATGACTTAAAACAGATCATCACCAGAGTCGGTTTTTTAACGAGGATGTTAAGAGAAAGCATGCGTGAACTGGGATTAGAAAAGGGCGTGCAGCAGGCGGTCGCGACAATTCCGGACGGAAAAGACAGACTGCGTTACATCGCTCAGATGACCGCACAGGCGGCGGAAAAAACGCTCAACGGCATCGATACCATCAAGCCGTTACAGGTAAAAATGCACGAGGATGCTCTGGATTTGCAGGCGCGCTGGCAGTCCTGCCCGTCCGCGGAGGTTGATCCGGCATTGCAGGAATCCACTCTGGCCTTTATCCGCCGGGTGATTGACGGCAGTGCGGTAACCAAAAGTGAGTTGCTGGAAATTATGATGGCACAGGATTTCCAGGATCTGACAGGTCAGGTCGTGAAAAAAATGATGGAAGTGGTGGAAGAAACGGAGAAACAGCTGCTGTTTCTGCTGATGGAAAACACCCCGGCAGACATCCGCGCCAAACATCCGGTCGACAGCCTGAAAAACGGGCCGCAGATTGATCCGAAAGGGACAAACGTGATGGCATCTCAGTCACAGGTTGATGATCTGCTGGATGAGCTTGGTTTCTGACATAAAAAAACCGCAGCAGGGATGCCGCGGTTCAGATCTGTCAGTCCGTCAGAACGGAAATCAGATACCCATAGCCTGTTTGACCTGGGCCATTGCTTCGCTGCCGGCTTTACATGCAGCATCCTGCTGATCAGCAGGCAGTGCGGCGATCTGTTTTTTCGCATCGTCGTACTGTTTCATCATTGGTTCTAACTGAGCTTTAACCGCTTCGTTATCACCTGCTTTGTCAGTCGCTTTCTTCATTAAATCATCGACTTCAGCGAAGTATTTGTTACAGGTTTCAGTGGCACCCGGAACGGATGATGCTGATTTTTCTTCGCCGGAACACGCAGTCAGAGCCAGAGCCATTAAACCCAGAGAGCAGGCTAAAATTGTTTTTTTCATTCGTGAGTACCTTGTGATTATCGTGGAATAAAACAGTGGCAAATTATAAAGTACCGGTAATAAGTGCCTATCGGAATTGTTCCTAATTTCACGAATTGTCCGAAATACGGACTTTCATCAGGTTCCGCAGCTGAAATTGGTTATTTTACGTGGCCGGCCACTGCCTTCAGGCGTCACTGAGTGATTTTCTGCTGATAAAACCGCCACTCCTGCTTTAATCAGGGAATTGCACCGTTAAGTTCAGTCATTTTCCACCATTGAATTTGCCGCACTCTGTCATGCTATAGCCATAAGCAAAATCCCGGCAGACGGCGGAGGCGTGTGTGTCTGATGAAAGTGATGTAGAAAAAACAGAAGAACCCACCCCCCATAAAAAACAGAAAGCCAAAGAAGACGGACAGATTGTCCGCTCGAAAGAACTCAGTTCACTGATGATGATGCTGGCGGGTATCAGCCTGCTGTGGTTAAGCGGCGGCCATCTGGCGGGACAGCTGCGGGATATTTTTCGTCAGGGATTTATCTTCGATAACTTTTATCTGCAGAACCCGGGGCTGATGCTGCGTTTTCTCGGAAAGGTGATTGGTGAAGCTTTGTTTGCGCTGCTGCCGGTTGTCGGTGGTCTGGCTCTGGTCGGTATTTCCGCTTCGGCGCTGGTCGGCGGTCTGGCGTTTAACACCAAATCCATCAAATTTGACCTGACAAAACTCAGCCTGCTGAAGGGGCTGAAACGCCTTTTTTCCATGAATGCGCTGGCCGAATTATTCAAGGCGATTCTCAAATCCCTGCTGATTGGCCTGGGCGCATGGATTTTTTTATGGCAGGCATGGCCGTCATTACTGCATCTGGCGATGGAATCTCCGTCAACAGCGATGGCAAACGCGATGCAGAAAGTACTTTTTGCCGGTTACCTCATCATTTTTATGCTGATCCCGATGGTGGCATTTGATGTGTTCTGGCAGTTCCGTTCGCACCTGAAAAAGCTGCGGATGAGCCGCCAGGAAATCAAGGATGAATTTAAACAGCAGGAGGGTGACCCGCAGATAAAAGCGAAAATCCGTCAGCAGCAGCGTGCCATGGCACGTAACCGCATGATGGCGGATGTGCCGCAGGCAGATGTGATTGTGACGAACCCGACACACTACGCCGTTGCTCTGAAATATGACGAGAAAAGAATGACCGCGCCGCGGGTTCTGGCCAAAGGTGCCGGTGTGCTGGCACTGCGGATCAAAGAGATTGGTGCGGAGAACCGCATTTTGCTGCTGGAGGCTCCGCCGCTGGCGCGGGCACTTTACCGCCATGCTGAAGTGGGGCAGTCGATCCCGGCGGCACTGTATGCCGCAGTGGCGGAAGTGCTGGCATGGGTGTTTCAGCTGCGCCGCTGGCGTCGCGAGGGCGGCCTGAAACCGAAAAAACCGAAGAATTTACCGGTGCCAAAGGCACTTGATTTTGTTGGAGAAAATACCCGAAATGGCTAATCTGGCTGCACTTTTTAGATTACCGAAAACGATGCAGGGAGCACAATGGCAGTTACTTGCCGGGCCGGTCCTCATCCTGATGATCCTGTCAATGATGGTACTGCCGCTGCCGGCGTTTGTGCTGGATTTGCTGTTTACCTTTAATATCGCGCTTTCCATTATGGTGCTGCTGGTGGCGATGTTCACCCGCCGCACCCTGGATTTTGCCGCGTTCCCGACTATCCTGCTGTTTTCCACCTTACTGCGCCTGTCGCTGAACGTGGCCTCAACCCGTATCATTCTGATGGACGGTCATACCGGTCCTGCGGCGGCGGGCCGGGTGGTGGAAGCCTTCGGGCACTTCCTGGTCGGCGGAAACTTTGCTATCGGGATTGTGGTCTTTATCATCCTGGTGTTAATCAACTTTATGGTTATCACCAAGGGGGCGGGACGTATTGCCGAAGTCGGAGCCCGCTTTGTTCTCGACGGGATGCCGGGCAAACAGATGGCGATTGATGCGGATCTGAACGCCGGGATCATCAATGAAGAAGAAGCGAAGCGCCGCCGTACCGAAGTGACGCAGGAGTCCGATTTCTACGGCTCGATGGACGGTGCCAGTAAATTTGTCCGTGGTGATGCTATCGCGGGGATCATGATTATGGTCATTAACGTGGTCGGTGGTCTGATTGTCGGTGTGGCGCAGCATCATATGGCGCTGGGCGATGCCGCCAGTACCTATACGCTGCTGACTATCGGTGATGGCCTGGTGGCACAGATCCCGGCACTGATTATCTCCACTGCGGCCGGTGTGATTGTGACCCGTGTGGCAACCGATGAAGATGCCGGTGAGCAGATGGTCACCCAGCTGTTCAACAACCCGCGTGTGATGTGGCTGAGTGCCGGGGTTCTGGGACTGCTGGGTCTTATTCCGGGCATGCCGAACTTTGTGTTCCTGTTATTTACGGTAGCGCTGGCATCACTCGGCTGGTATCTGGTGAAGAAAAGCAAAGAACCGGTCAAAGAAACCGAAACCAACGCGCAGGAGCAGCATTTCCGTGAGGCGAACAAAGTCACGGAAGCGACCTGGGATGATGTGGTGGCGGAAGATCTGCTGGCGATGGAGGTCGGCTACCGTCTGATCCCGCTGGTGGATAATGACCAGCAGGGTGAACTGCTCGGACGTATCCGCGGACTGCGCAAAAAATTCGCGCAGGAAGTGGGGTATCTGCCGCCGGTGGTGCATATCTGCGATAACCTTGAACTGGCGCCGACCGCTTACCGGATTCTGATTAAAGGTGCGGAAATCGGGCGTGGTGAAGCACAGCCGGGCCGCTGGCTGGCGATTGACCCCGGCAATGCAGCGGGCTCTCTGGAAGGGGATGCCACGCAGGAACCGGCCTTTGGTTTACCGGCTGTATGGATTGATGATGATCTGCGTGAGCAGGCACAGATTCAGGGCTACACAGTGGTATCGGCCAGTACGGCGGTGGCGACGCACTTTAACCAGATCCTGCTGGAATACGCGAGTGACCTGTTCGGCCGTCAGGAAGCGCAGATGCTGTATGACCGCCTGAAGAAAGAGATGCCGAAACTGGCGGATGATCTGATTCCGGATACATTGTCACTGACTATCTTCCATCGTGTATTACAGAATCTGCTGACTGAAAATGTCATGATCCGCGATATGCGCACCATCATTGAAACGCTGGCAGAGCAGGTTGGTGAGAACGGCGAGCAGAAAGATACCGATGTTCTGACCTCGCAGGTGCGTATTGCACTGGGACGTGCCATCACCCAGCAGTGGTTCGGCGCGTCCGGGGAAATTCAGGTCATCGGTCTGGATGCGGGGCTGGAGCAGATTCTGTTGCAGGCGTCGAAAAGCGGCGGAGGCCTGGAGCCGAACCTGGCACAGAATATCGAAATGCAGGCAATGAATGCGGTACAGCACCAGGAAGCCATGGGCGCACCAACGGTATTGCTGGTCAATCACTCACTGCGTCTGATTTTATCCCGTTTCCTGCGCCGCAGTCTGCCGCAGCTGGCAGTAATGTCTAATCTCGAACTGAATGACCGCCGTCAGATACGGATGACCTCCATGATCGGCGGTTAAGACCGGACAACATAACCACCTAAAGGGGAACCCGCGCAAGCCGGTTCCCCTTTTTGTTATATACGCTGCCATTCTTCCCGGGAAAAGGAGTTTATCGCTGACGGAAAGCAGTGATGAACTCAGTTTATCCGGACATCTTAATTGCCGTGTAATGATTGAAGTGCCTGCTGACATACCGGCCGGTATCCGGAAAAAACGACTGGCACAGCCCGTGCGGATAATGTCAGGTCCGTATTGCAGAAAGGGTATAAAGGTATGGTATGAGAGTGCTCTGTTTACCGGGGGGATATCAGAAAGCACCGCAGTAACGCAGGATAATAAACAGAGATATTATATGCATGGAAGATTAACTGCCGGGAAAGGGCAGTTAATGATCAGACAGAAATTTTTTTGCCAAGCACCGAAGTACGGGATTCCTGGCCGTCAGAGCCGTAAGTTGCCTGGTTATTATGTTTTTTCATAAAATCCAGCCGCTCCTGATTAAATTGCATATGCAGTTTCAGCATCTGATGATTGCGGTAATTCATCTCTTTCAGCGTGGTGGTCAGATCTCTGATTGCATTCCAGACAGTGCGCGCGGTTTCATTATTTTCATAAGGGGCACACAGCCCGCTTTCCTCTTCCAGCGCCCGGCGGCGGGTTTCATTATGGCTGATAGCGGCAACCAGAAAGCGTTTCTGCTCCGTGGCTTCCTGAAACGGGGACTGCGGAACACGCGGGTAGCCGAGTAACAACTCTTCATTTTTCATCACCTGATGCAGTGACTGTAAATGAGAGAGTTGTTGATCCAGCAGCGGCAGAAGTTGATCAGTCATTAGTTGATCAGTTATTAGTTGATCAGTCATTTTTATCAGCACTGTCCATGGATAACATGCATTCGTGCGCATCACGCAGCAGGCCGTCAGCAATTTTACCGGCGTCCATCCGTAATGTGCCGTCTTTCAGTGCCTGTTTGATTTCAGTGACTTTTGCCGTATTAATATCGTTTTTACCCGGTGCAAGCAGTTGCTTCTGAAGTTCGCTCGGCGAAAATGCGCTTTCGCGGACTGTCTCTTCAGCCTGAACTTTTTTATCGCGCACCGGCGCGGTCAGTTCTTTCGGATCGCGGTTAGTCACTTTGGTCAGTGCTGAAATCGCGGATGTTTGCTCAATTGCCATATCTGTTTTCCTTTTCCCGATCTGTATGAGATGGAGGGGTGCCTCCCTTATGCTCATTATTTATCGGCAATCTTATCTGAAACTTTATATCTAAATTTATCACTCAGCATATAACTACAGTGACACTTTCACGCTGCCGTTTTCAAGGGCTTTGCCGCTGATAACCTGACCATTGACCAGCCGGACGCGGATTGGCGTCCCGGCGGCGGCATTATTAATGGCACGGCCTTCATATTTTACCGAGAAATTATCACCGTCCGCCATGACAAAAACACTTTGTCCGGCTTTTATTGCCCAGGCTTTGCGGGTCATCGAGGCAACATAGGTCTGGCCTGCATCAATATTACGCAGGGCAATAGCACCGCGAAGTGACATTTTATCGGTAACGGCGCCCGCAGGCAATTTGTGGAGTAATCCGCGCTTTGTGCCGATATCCACAAACTGAACAGTATCACCGCGCTGAACCTGCCGGGTTGCCACGTAATACTGACCGGTGACATTCACTGCCAACTGCATAAAGGTGCGTTTTTTGCCGCATAACACCGGCAGTGACACATTACCGGTGTTGCGTCCGCCCGCAGGTAGTTGCAGTACCGGATTTTTGCAGGCGGGCCAGCGGTCTATCGGGGTTTTTATCTCAACAGACACCTGCATCGGTTTCGGATGCAGCTGACGGAAGTAACGGTTGATATCTTCCGGTAAACCGGCGTGTGCTGAGGCGGAAAATACCAGTAATCCGCTGATAAACAGAGTGCGGTAACGGGATGTCATTTTCTTCTCCTTGCACAAACACGGTTATTTCTGATGGTCGCAGTTTACGCAATTTCCGCACTGTTGAATCCGGTAAATAGGTTGGTTATTTCGCGTTTATCCCGCCATTAGATTTTCCCGGGGACGGATAATATACCTGTCACAAGAACAGGCGTAACACATCAACAGAGGACAGACATGCTTGATAAGTTAAATGCCACGTTTGCATTCCAGCAGCAGGCGCTTTCACTGCGGGAAACACGTCAGACAATCCTGGCATCCAATATTGCCAATGCGGATACCCCCGGGTATCAGGCCCGGGATATCGATTTCAGTCATCAGCTGAAACAGGCGATGAATAACGGCACGGTGAAAAACGGCGGCCTGGCGATGGCGGTGACCGCAAAAGGTCATATCAGCGGACACGGTGCAGCAATGCCGCAGGTGGCTGATCTCAAATACCGGGTTCCGTATCAGACATCGATGGACGGTAACACCGTGGATATGGATGTTGAACGCAGTCAGTTTGCTGATAACACCCTGAAATATCAGGCTGACCTGACCTTTATTAACAGCCGTGTGAAAAGCATGCTGGCTGTCTTACAGCAAGGGTAATCACCATGGCATTACTGAGTATTTTTGATATTTCCGCCTCCGCACTGACCGCGCAATCCCAGCGGCTGAACGTCAGCGCCAGTAATATGGCTAACGCAGAAAGTGTTGCGGGACCGGACGGCGAGCCGTACCGCGCGAAACAGGTGGTATTTCAGACCGCACCGCAGGGCCGTTATGACATCGGCGGCGTAAAAGTCAGTCAGCTGATTGAAGACCCGGCACCACCGCGCCTTGAATACAAGCCCGGCCATCCGCTGGCGGATGAAAAAGGCTATGTGCGCATGCCGAACGTGGACACCGTGGGTGAAATGATCAACACCATTTCCGCCTCCCGCAGTTACCAGGCAAACCTGGAAGTGATGAACACCGCCAAGCTGCTGTTGCAGAAAACCTTAACTCTCGGACAGTAACGGAGTCAGTCATGGGGATTAATGCAACAACCAATGATCCGGTTGATAACGACATCGACACTCAGAAGAAGGAAAAGAGTCAGAGTGAAGAGATGAGAGATACCTTTCTGAAAATGATTGTCACGCAGATGCAGAACCAGGACCCGACCAATCCGATGGATAATTCGGATCTGACCAGTCAGCTGGCGCAAATCGCCACCCTGGAAAGCATGAATAATCTGAATGACACAGTGAGCGGTATTTCCAAGCAGATTAACTCCGGTCAGTCATTGCAGGCGGCGCAACTGGTCGGAAAAAATGTACTGATACCGGGGAGTGATTTGGTGCTGGCGCCTGTCAGCAGCGATATTACCCCGGTCAAACCGGATAATCCTCTGCCGGGTGAAGATACATCAATTGCACCATTCGCCGATGATGACAAAGGTGATGACAGCAAAGACGACGATAAAGAAGATGACAATAAAATTCAGACCGGATTTGAATCTTCTCCGTTTGGTTTCTTCCTCGCTAAACCGGCGGATAAAATTGAGATAACTATTCGCGACAGAAATAAAGGAATTACCAGAACTATCACGATAGAAGGCGAAACAAAACCGGATATCTACGACAGAACATGGGACGGGCGTAATGATAAAGGTGAGCTGGTACTTGATACCAAAGGAAAATATACCTTTGAAGTTAAGGCCAGTCTGAAGGGAGAGGAAATAGCAGAAAGTAATGTAGTCAGACTGAAATACGCAAAAGTGAATGGTGTCACACCGGGTGCGGAAGCACCGTTACTGGATGTGGGTATCGGCCACAGTGTGTTGCTGTCTGAAATATTTAAAGTTTATCCGGATTCTTAATTACTAAACCCAATTGTCATGGAGGTGACATGTCTTTTTCTCAAGCAGTCGGCGGTCTGAATGCCGCATCATCCGGTCTTGATTCGATCGGTAACAATATTGCCAACTCCGCAACCAATGGCTTTAAAGGAGCACATGCTTCTTTTGCTGATATGTTTGCCGGTTCCGGTGTGGGTCTCGGGGTTAACGTTGCTGCGGTATCGCAGAACTTCAAAGATGGCCCGATCTCCCGTACTGACCGGGCTACGGATGTTGCCATTTCCGGCAACGGTTTTTTCCGTCTGCTGGACAGTAACGGCGACGTGGTTTACAGCCGTGATGGTGAATTTCACCGTGACAAGAGCGGTAACCTGGTCAACAACCAGGGCATGATGGTCAGCGGGTTTCCGGCAGGGACTGATGCTAATGGTGATGTGACTATTCAGACCGGTGGTGTACCCGGGGGGATCAATATCCCGACCGATATGATGGATGCCAAAGCATCATCCAAAGGTGAATTAACCATTAACCTGAACTCGGATGACAAAAAACCGACTGCGGCCACGTTTGATCCTGATAACCCGGACAGTTACAACTTCAGTACCACCATGACTACTTATGACAGTCAGGGTAATGCGCATGAAGTCGCGGTTTATTTTATTAAAACAGATGATAACAAATGGTCAGTCAAAGCCATGGACAGCAGTGATAAAACCGCGACTGTTCAGGATCTGGGCAATCTGGAGTTTGATGGTAACGGTAAATTAGTCGGGACTGCCGATTTCAAACTCAATTATAACGGGTTGAATGGTGCGGATGGCGGAACGATTGATCTGAGTCTGAACAAAACCCGTCAGCAGAAAGTCACTGAATCATCAGTCAGTAAAATTGATATCGACGGTTACCAGTCCGGTGAATACACCAGCTTTAAAATTGAAGATGACGGTACCATCACCGCCAGCTATTCCAACCAGCAAAAACGCACTGTCGGTAAAATTGCGTTGTCATCATTTGCTAATCCGAATGGTCTGGTCTCACAGGGCGGTAACGTCTGGAAAGCGAGTAATGCATCCGGTAACCCGATGGACGGCGTTCCGGGGACGGGGCAGTTCGGTAAATTAACCGGAGGTGCACTGGAAGGATCCAACGTGGATATGAGTCAGGAGCTGATCAACATGATTGTGATGCAGCGTAACTATCAGTCCAACTCGCAGACCATCAAAACGCAGGATCAGATGCTGCAGACGCTGGTTAACTTACGTTAAGCATAAAGACAGAAGGTGTCCATGGATCACGTCATTTATACAGCAATGGGCGGCGCTAAACATGCGCTGGAAAATCAGGCTATTGTCTCGAATAACATTGCCAACGTCTCGACGTCCGGGTTTAAGGCGCAGTTATCCGCCATGCGGGCAGTGCCGGTAAACGGTGATACAGAGCAGACCCGGACACTGGTGGTTTCTTCGACCCCCGGGGCGGACATGACACCGGGGCCGCTGAACTACACCGGCCGTCAGATGGATGTGGCGCTTAACGAAGGCCATTTCCTGGCGGTTGCGCTGCCGGGCGGGGAAGAAGCGTATACCCGTAACGGCAGTATTCAGGTTTCAGCGGACGGTCAGCTGATGCTGGGCAAACACCTTCTGCAGGGTGACGGCGGTGCGATTGATGTGCCGCCGCATGCGGAACTGACTATCGGTGGTGACGGTACCATCACCGCACTTATCCCGACTGATCCGCCGACTATGCTCGGACAGATTGGCCGTCTGAAAGTGGCGGAGGCGAAACCGCAGGATTTGATGCGCGGCGAAGACGGACTGTTTCATCTTACTGCTGCGGCGCGTAACGCCAACGGCAATGAACTGCCGGTCAGTGAGCGCGGTAAAGTGTCTTCCGGTGTACTGGAAGGCAGTAACGTTAATCCGGCTCAGGCGATGGTGGAAATGATCGCCAATGCGCGTCATTTTGAGATGCAAATGAAAGTAGTTCACAGCGCGGATGAGAATGCCCAGCGGGCCAATCAGCTGCTTGCGGTGAGTTAATATTCAGTAAGGAATTATCATGATCCGTTCATTATGGATTGCCAAAACCGGGCTTGAAGCCCAGCAGACGAACCTGGATGTTATTTCCAACAACCTGGCCAACGTCAGCACCAACGGTTTTAAACGCCAGCGTGCGGTGTTTGAAGATCTGCTTTATCAGAACATCCGGCAGCCGGGTGCGATGAGTTCCGAACAGACGTCATTGCCGACCGGTCTGCAACTGGGTACCGGTGTGCGTCCGGTGGCGACCACCCGTATTCATGCTCAGGGTGCGCTGAACAAAACCGGCACCTCTACCGATATCGCCATCAGCGGACAGGGTTTTATCCATGTTCAGATGCCGGACGGTTCTGATGCTTATACCCGTGACGGCTCCCTGCATCCGGATCAGAACGGTCAGCTGGTGACCTCATCCGGTTATCAGATTGTCCCGGCCATTATGATCCCGGAAGGGGCGCAGAAGATGGAAATCGGCCGTGACGGTACTGTTTCTGTCACCATGTACGGCGAAAGCCAGCCGCAGCAGGTCGGGCAAATCACGCTGACCACCTTCATTAATGATGCGGGTCTGGAGAGTATCGGTGAAAACCTCTATATGGAAACAGGCAGCTCCGGCGCACCGACAGAAAGTGCGCCGGAAACCAACGGTGCCGGTCGTCTGTATCAGGGTATGGTGGAAACCTCAAACGTTAACGTGGCGGAAGAGCTGGTCAATATGATCCAGACGCAGCGTGCGTATGAAATCAACAGTAAGGCCGTTTCCGCCTCTGATCAGATGTTACAGCGTCTGACACAACTGTAATCCCTGTCCCGGCCGTGAGGTTATCGCGTCCGGGACTTTTTGACTGAGACACGCACAGAACAGCAAGAGTATTAAGATGACTGAAAGCGGCATTGTTCCACGGCAGCAGGATTGCGCAAGTTCTCCTGCAATATCTGTTTGCGGGCGCGGACTGGTGACAGCGGCAGTGCTTGCCGTATCACTCAGCGGCTGTGCTTATATCAAACCCAAACCTCTGGTGGATACTCACACCACCGCGCTGCCGGTTGCACCGACTGCCCCGGCCGCGAACGGTGCTATTTTTCAGAGTGCACAGCCGGCTTATTACGGCTACCAGCCGCTGTTTGAGGACAGACGCCCGCGTAACGTCGGCGATATCCTCACCATCAATCTGCAGGAAAACGTCAGCGCCAGCAAAAACTCCTCCGCGAATGCCAACCGTGCCGGGAAAACCGGGTTTCTCGCGGCAATTCTGCCCGGCTTTATGCAGGGCTGGCTCGGCGGCGGTAACACAGAGCTGGACGTAAAAGGTAACAGTGAATTTACCGGCAAAGGCGGTGCCAATGCCCAGAACACCTTTAAAGGCACGATTACGGTCACGGTCGACCAGTTGCTGGCAAACGGTAACCTGCATGTGGTGGGTGAAAAACGGATCGCCATCAACCAGGGCACCGAATCTATTCGTTTCTCCGGTGTGGTTAACCCGCGCACCATCGGAGCGGATAACAGTGTCAGCTCAACGCAGGTGGCGGATGCCCGTATTGAATATGTCGGTGACGGCTATATCAACGAATCGCAGAATATGGGCTGGTTACAGCGTTTCTTCCTGAATGTGTCACCGTACTGAGCAGAGGTAAAGTGAGAATGAAAAAAGTACTGACCGGCCTGCTGATTGCGGTTTTGGGTGTGGCGAGTATTCCCGCACACAGCGAGCGGATTAAAGATCTGACCACCGTGCAGGGTGTACGTGAGAATGCACTGATTGGATACGGGCTGATTGTCGGCCTCGACGGCACCGGTGACCAGACCATGCAGACGCCGTTTACCACACAAAGTCTGAATAACATGCTGTCGCAGATGGGGATCACTGTCCCGCCGGGCACGAATATGCAGCTGAAAAACGTGGCGGCGGTGATGGTCACCGCCAAAATGCCGCCGTTTGCCCGTTCCGGTCAGGCAATTGATGTGGTTGTTTCTTCAATGGGTAACGCCAAAAGTCTGCGCGGCGGCACACTGCTGATGACACCACTCAAAGGGGTGGACGGACAGGTTTATGCGCTGGCTCAGGGTAATGTCCTGGTCGGCGGTGCCGGTGTCAGTGCCGGGGGAAGCAGTGTTAAAGTGAACCAGCTGGCCGGCGGCCGTATCAGCGGCGGGGCAACGATTGAGCGCGAACTGCCGGGCGGATTCGGCCAGAGCGGCGTGATCAATCTTCAGCTGAATGAAGACAGTTTTGCGCTGGCGCAGGATATCAGTGACGCAGTGAATCGCATGAACGGCTTCGGCACCGCGACACCGCTGGATTCCCGTACCGTACAGCTGCGTGTGCCGCAGAGCAGCAGTGATCAGGTGCGCTTCCTGGCGCGGGTGCAGGATCTGAATATCCGTCCGCCGCAGAATGAAGCCAAAGTTATTCTGAATTCCCGTACCGGCTCAGTGGTGATTAACCGTACTGTCACCCTCGACAGTTGTGCGGTCGCGCACGGCAGCCTTGCGGTAACGGTTGATCGCGAGACACAGGTCAGTCAGCCGGATACCCCGTTTGCCGGTGGCCAGACCGTAGTGACCCGTAATACCAATGTCGGGCTACGCGAGCAGGACGGCACACTGAAGAAAGTGAACGCCGGGGCAAATCTTAATCAGGTTATTCAGGCACTCAATACATTAGGGGCCACTCCGACCGATCTGATGTCGATTTTACAGGCGATGGAAAGTGCCGGTTGTCTGCGGGCAAAACTGGAGATCATCTGATGAGTGATATGCAGTTGATGCAGAGCGCGGCCTATGACGTTCAGTCGCTGGGCGGCCTGAAACAGCAACTGAATGAAAAGCCGCAGGAGGGGCTGCGTCATGTGACGCAGCAACTGGAGGCGACCTTTGTTCAGATGATGCTCAAAAGCATGCGCGCCGCACTGCCGCAGGACGGATTATTCTCCAGTGATCAGACCCGGATGCTGACCAGTATGTATGACCAGCAGATAGCCCAGAACCTGTCAGAAAAGGGGCTGGGCTTCGGCGATATGATGTATAAGCAGCTTTCTGCAGGTAATGAGCCGGATCTGCCGCTGCGTTCGTCGATGATGCCGCTGGATGATGCCACCGTTATTCAGTCGATGCCGCAGCAGGCGATGGCACAACTGATGCGGAAATTCAGTTCCGCGGGGGATGCGCTGAGTTCACCGCTGAAAAAAGTGCGTGAACTGGGGCTGAACAGTCAGAACTTCATTGCAAAACTGACAGCACCGGCGAAAGCCGCGTCACAGAAAAGCGGCGTGCATCATCTGCTGATCCTGGCGCAGGCCGCGCTGGAAAGCGGCTGGGGTAAGCGGGAAATTTTGACCGCTGACGGCAAAACCAGTCACAACCTGTTTGGTATCAAAGCCGGGAAAGGCTGGGAAGGGCCGGTCACCAATATCATGACCACTGAGGTGATCAACGGTAAAACCATCAAAATGCGGGATAACTTCCGTGTTTATGGCTCTTATGAAGAGGCGATTGCCGATTACACCCGCCTGCTGACCGAAAATCCCCGCTATCACGGTGTGAAACAGGCAGTCAGTCCGGAACAGGCGGCACAGCGTCTGCATAAAGCCGGTTACGCCACCGATCCCGGCTATTCGGACAAACTGATTGTCCTCATCAATCAAATCCGCGGTACGCCGGCGGCGGCCCCGGTCGCTTCACGGGCGGTACAGGCGTACACCCTCGACCTGAGTGATATTTTCTGACCATTACAGGTGCAAAAAAATACGGTGAACACTAAATTTTTGCGCCATCTTTCCGATAATAAGGTGAGAGATAATTTTAAACAGATGCAATCTGCGCAGCATTTTCAGTAAGTTGCCGGGAAAGCAGTTATCAGAGAAAGGATAAATATATGCTGAATAATGTAATGAATAACGCATTAAGCGGAATTAATGCAGCCCAGGGCGGGCTGAGTGTTATTTCCAACAATTTGGCCAACGCAGGGGTGGGTTATTATCACCGTCAGAGTGCGGTATTCGGAGAAAACCCGGGCACAATGAGTGCCAACGGCTACTTCGGTAACGGCACGTATTTCAGCCATGTCCGCCGTGAGTTTGATGAGTTTGTCAACGGACAGTACAACAATGCGCGTTCCCGCAGTGGTGACTATGAAGCGTACATGAAAAATGCTTCTGGTGTGGATGACTTGTTATCTAACAGTACGGACGACGTTGCCGGGATGCTGGGCAGCTTCTTCACCTCTCTGGATGAAGCAGCCAGTGATGCCAGTGATAAAACGCTGGTGGATGTGTTTCTCGGTAAAGCTAAGGCGATGGTCGGGCAGCTGAAAGAATCTGATCGCCGGCTGCGTGAAATGGATAGTGATGTAAACCATCAGATTGATAATAAAATTAAAGATATTAATACCTATGCAGAAAAAATTGCCAAACTGAATGAGCAGATTAACAGCGCCCGTTCAAGTAATGGCGCAGAACCGAATGATTTGCTGGATGTGCGTGACCGCCTGGTCAGCGAGTTAAATTCGGTTGTCGGCGTCAAAGTGATTGAACAGAACGGTAATTTCAACGTCTCTTTCGCAAATGGTCTGCCACTGGTGACCGGTGCACGCGCAAACCGCCTGGAAGCAGTGGCGTCCAGTACGGATGACAGCCGTCTGAGTGTCGGTTTTATTGATTCTGCCGGTAATGTCCGTGAAATCAAAGATGAACAGATTCGTGGTGGTGAACTGAGTGGTGTTCTGCGCTCACGCCGTGAAGTTATCGATCCGGCAAGACAAAAACTGAATCAGATGGCGCTGGTCTTTGCAGAAAAATTCAATGAGGTTCACCGTAAGGGTTATGACTCCAAAGGCCAGACAGGTAAAGATTTCTTTTCTGTCGGCGGCGGCAGTGCAGTAGGTAACTCCCATAACAAAGGTAAAGCTGATTTTGATATTAAATATGGTGATACCTCTCAGGTAACCGGCAGTAACTATGATGTCAGTTTTGACGGTACTAACTGGAATGTGACTAAATTACCGGAAGGTACGGCTGTGAATGCGAACTTTGATGCCACTTCCGGAACGCTGAGCTTTGATGGCATGGATATTAAGATCAGTAATAATACGGCACAGGCGGGTGACAGTTTTCTGCTCAAGCCGGTGGATAATGTTATCGGCGGCATGAATACCCTCATCACTGATGCAGCAGATTTTGCCGCAGCAGACAGTACCGGCGGTGACAGTAACAATGAAAACATCAAAGAGCTGGTGAAATTACAGGATGAGAAACTGGTTGGTGGTACATCAACATTATCAGATTTCTATGCCTCTCTGGTTAATGATGTGGGCAGTAAAGCGAGTCAGGCTCAGATTGACTCTGAAGTTCAGAATAAGCTGACCGTCAGTTTTTATGAGCAGGAACAGGCTGTTTCAGGCGTTAATACCAACGAAGAAAGTGTGCAGATGCAGAAAATGCAGCAATTCTTTAATGCTAATGCCAAAGTACTGTCAACTGTTGAAGACTTATTCAACGTTCTGATGCGTTCATTCTGATTTTGAGTTAAAAAGGAAATTATCATGCGTTTCAGTACTAATTTAATGTTCAGTCAGCGTGTGACCGATATGAACAATGTCACTGCCCGCTGGATGGAAGCAGGCAGTAAACTGGCATCCGGTAAAAGAGTCAGTAAACCTTCGGATGATCCTCAGGCATCGGCACAGGCAGTACGGGTCAGTCAGTCAGAAACCCGCAACCAGCAGTATGCGTCCACCCGCAGTTATGCCAAAACCGGGATGACATTGCAGATGAGTATTCTGTCGCAGATGAATGAAGTCTCCACGCAGATAGATACGACGGTGATTCAGGCATCCAACCAGGGATCACTCAGTGACAGTGACCGGGCATCATTGGCTGAGCAGTTACAGGGGCTGAAAGATCAGCTGGTATCTCTGGGGAATACGACGGACGGTAACGGACGTTATATTTTTGGCGGTTATGAATCAGGCACCCCTCCGTTTGAGGTGGATGCAACGACCGGTGATGTGCTTTACAAAGGCGGCGATAAATCCATTACCCAGAACGTGGGCAGTGACCGCGAAATGATCAGTTATTTTGCCGGTTCGGAAGTGTTTGCCACCACCACTAACGCGAAAGGCGAAAAAGTCGCTGATATGTTCACCGCGATTAACAAAGGTCTGGATGCCCTGAAGATCCCTCAGCAAAATGCCTCACAGGCCGACCTGGACAAAGCAAAAGCCGGCATGGAAGAAGCAAATCGCGGGGTGAAAGCCGGGATGGAAAAAATCTCCAATATTGAAGCAAAACAGGGTTTACAATTGCAGGAAATCGACAGTCTGGATTACCTGTCCCAAACCCGCCGGATCCAGAATGAAGGCCGTCTGAGCGGCCTGGTCGACACCGACTGGACCAGCACGGTATCGGATTACCAAAAAGAAATGGCGCTGTTCCAGGCCTCACAGGATATCTTTAAAGATCTCAACAGCATGTCACTGTTCGGTCGTTAAACTATCCGTATGCAGTACTGAATTCCTTTGGCCGTCCCTGCGACGGCCTTTTTTTGTGCCGGATACTGTTCAGCGCACCGGTGCTATCACCCAGTGATCCGGGAATTCCGCTTCCGGTTTCAGCTCTTCGGTCAGAAAATCCATAAATGCACGGATACGCGGTGAATGGCGGGCATCTGCCGGACAGGCAAGATAATAGATATGTGAGACATTGGCGTAATCCTCCAGCACCCGTACCAGTTTTCCGCTTTCCACCGCTTTATGTGCGATAAAATCATGCATCATCGCCGGGCCGTTACCATCGACAGCCATATAATAAGCCGCCATCACATCCTCAAAAAAGGCCAGATCGCCGGTGGTTTCGACATGTACCACTTCATTATTGATCACCAGCGGCCACGGCAGCGGACGGGTATGTTCCGGCAGATGCATCTGGAGGCAATTATGGTGCACCAAATCATCCGGGGTATTCAGCGGCGGCGCATGTTTAAGATAGTCCGGTGAGGCCAGTATCCAGAACCGGGCATAATCCATTTTAGTTGCCACCCAGTCCGGCAGGCGGTTAATCCAGCTGGTGACCACCACATCACACTCTGTGGTTTCCTGGCTCAGGATACGGAAACGCAGATGAAAATCGACTTCTATCTGCGGGTAACGGTGACGGAATTTCGGCATCAGCGGAAACACTTTGCGGTAAGCATAGTCATTCGGCAGGCTGACGCGGATTTTTCCGGCCGGAATGGTGCGCATATCCAGCAGCGTTTCTTCGGCAGTGTACATAGCCTGCAATGCGGTTTTGCAGTAACCGAGATACTGTTCACCGGCTTCTGTCAGGCGGATGTGTCGTGTCGAGCGCAGAAACAGTGTGCTGCCGAGCTTCTGCTCAAGCCGTAATATGGTTTTACTGACAGCAGCCGGCGAAATATTCATGGCTTTGGCAGCGCCGGTAAAGCTTTTCAGTTCAGCAGCACAGCAAAACAGTTCCAGTGTTCCCAGCATCAGGTCATCAAAATGGCGCGGCATTATTAACCTCAGGTTGGTAATGAAGTGATATCAGGGTAGTTTATTTCACGCAACGAAGAAATATAATAATTTACATCAATTGCAAGTATTAAATCATAATCACAGGCTATCTATGAAACCACAACAGCGAACTGCCATCATCACTGATGCAGAAAGTTGTCTGGGGAAAGCATTAGTCAGAACACTGCTTGATGACCACTACAATGTGATCGGGATATTCCGCAGTGAAGAAAATAAACAAAATTTTTTACAGGAATTGGATAATAAAACCGCATTTCTGCCTGTTACCGGTGAAAGCCACTGCATCGATTTTGCCGGACAACTAATACAGCAGGGTATTATTAACTTCGGAAATATCGATATTATTATTCATAATTCCGGTGCTTTTCTCAGCAAAACTTATGAAAAGACGACGCCGGATGATTTCATGCATTTAATAAACAGTAATATTTATAGTTTATTTAATCTGAGTCAATTGGCGATTAAAAACATGTTGAAAAATCACGGTGGTAAAATTATCGTGGTAACCTCCTGCATTGCCCTGCAACCGTCACAAAAAATACCTGCCGCACTGAGTGTGCTGGCAAAAGAAGGTGTGCACGGACTGGTCAGAGCACTGGCGCTGGAGTATGCGAAAAAAAATATCCGCGTAAATGCAGTGGCACCCGGGTATATCGCCGGAGCGGCAAATACAGAACTCAATCAGGATTTTATTAATTTAGTATCACCGGCGGATAAAGTCGGAACCATTAATGATATTATTGAAAGTATTCGTTTTCTGCTGAAGTCTGACTATATTAACGGCACTATCATGCCGGTTGATGGCGGATATTCAGCAGGTAACTGGTAACCGTGTTATTTCTCAAGTCGTTTTCCGGATTATACACAGCAATATTCATTTGTACGCCATTACCGGAGCCGGTAATCACTTTCTCGGTGATTACCGGTTTTTTTATTAACAGGGGAAGTAACGGATATTTATGCGGTTATAACGCCGGATATGAGTCAGAAGCAGTTACTGTGAAGCAAACAGATTAAAAATAAGTGATAGCTGCCCGAATGCCTGATGGATCACGCGCTCGGTAAATCCCGGCAGAACGGAAATAATCAGTCCCATCATACTGATACCGACAGTCAGTGTCAGCGGAAAACCCACCACAAAAACAGACAGCTGCGGTGTCATCCGGTTCAGAATACCTAATGCCAGGTTAAGAATCAGGAACAGCGTGATAAACGGCAGCGCCAGCATTAATCCGTTGAGAAAGATATGGTTAGCGGATTGTACCAGCATGCGGAACCCCTCGCGGTTGAGCGGGGTGACCTGCACCGGTATGAGGTCAAACGAACTTATCACGATGTGAATCAGCCACAGATGCCCGTCAAACGCGAGAAACAGCAGCAGGGTGATAAGGTTGAGTATCCGTGCCATAATCGGCATATTCGGTCCGCCGCTCGGATCGAAAAAGGTGGCGAAAGATAATCCCATCTGAAGACCGATCACTTCCCCGGCGTGACGGACAGCGGCAAATGCCATCTGCATTGTCAGCCCCATCGCCACACCGATAACCACCTGCTGTAAAATCACCCATAGACCGGGAGCGGAAAACAGCGGGATATTCACCACCGGCAATTGCGGGGAGACAATCAGGACAGTAAAGAATGCCAGCATCACCCGCACTTTACTGATCGATTGTTTTTCATTGAAAAACGGTGCCGTTCCCAGCAGCGCCAGTACCCGGATAAACGGATAAAATCCCTGACTGAGCCACAGTGTCAGTGTTTCACTGGTGATACTTAACATAGGTCAGCCGATAATAAACGGCAGATTGGTTAACAATGTGCGCATGTAGTCAGTGAGCAGATTAAGCATCCACGGGCCGGCAATCACAATCACACTGATAACAGACAGAATTTTCGGAATGAATGACAGGGTCATTTCATTCACCTGTGTGGCTGCCTGTAACAGGCTGATCAGCAGACCGGCGGCCAGCGCGGCCAGCAGCAGCGGAGCTGCCAGCATCAGGGCGATTTTCATGGCTTCGGTGCCCATCGCCATTACGGATTCCGGTGTCATACTCTCTCCTGACTCATATTATCTCCTGACTAAAAAAAGCTTTGTGATAACGAACCGAGCAGTAACTGCCAGCCATCCACCAGCACAAAAAGCATCAGCTTAAAGGGCAGGGAAACCGTGGCGGGCGGTACCATCATCATCCCGAGCGCCATCAGTACACTGGCCACCACGAGGTCAATAATCAGGAACGGAATAAACAGGGTAAAACCAATCTGAAAGGCAGTTTTCAGTTCACTGGTAATAAAGGCCGGGATCAGGATGCGCATCGGCACATCTTTGGCTTCCTGAATCTCACCGGTTTTGGCGATACGGGCGAACAGCGCCAGGTCGTTTTCGCGCGTCTGGCCGAGCATAAAGGTGCGCAGTGGTGCAGTGCCCCGGTCCAGCGCCGTTTCCAGACTGATTTTGTCTTCACTGAACGGACGGTAAGCATCTTCGTAGACTTTATCGAAGACCGGCGACATCACAAAAAAGGTCAGGAACAGCGCCAGACCCAGCAGAACCTGGTTGGGGGGCGCGGAGGGCGTTCCCAGGGCGTTGCGTAATAATCCCAGCACAATAATGATGCGGGTAAAACTGGTTGTCATCAGCAGCAGGGCAGGAATAAAGCCCAGCAGTGTCAGAAACAGCAGGGTCTGAACCGGCAGAGACCAGCTCTGGCCGCCGTCCGGCAGCACATGGCTGACGATACCCGGCAATGAAGCGTGAGCCTGCGGAACCAGCAGAAACAGGGCGAGAGCGGGAATGGCGCGTTTGAGCAATGACATCATGAAAAATCTCAGCGTGGTTCGTCAGCCGGTGCCGCATTTTTAACGGCGGCACGTTTGGTTTTCAGCAGCGCCTGAAAGGCGGAAGGGGCATCGGACACCGCAGCCGGGTCGGCCGGGCAGCGGTGCAGCAGATTAACCGACTGCGCGGTAACACCCAGTACCAGCCACTCTCCCTGAATTTCCGCCACCACCAGGCGCTCTTTATTACCCAGAGAGCAGGTGCTTCTGACTGTCAGCAGCGGGTTTTTCCCGGCCAGTTTCGCCGTAAAACCGAATTTACGGATAAACCAGGTCAGACCGAGGATCAGCAGGATAATGCCGCTGAGGGCACCGGACACCTGAACCAGGCTGTCCGTGCTGTTAATCGCCTGAGAACCAACGGCAGGCGGCGTCAGGGAAACAGAAGAAAAAACGGCACTGTCTGCCGTTTTCTCTGCGGCCGGTAAAACGGGGTTTCCGGAAGCGGTCGGTGTCATATCAGCGGCTCAGACGGCGCATACGTTCTGACGGGGTGATAATATCGGTGATACGGATACCGTAATTATCGGAAACCACCACCACTTCACCCTGGGCAATCAGATAGCCGTTGATCAGAATATCCAGCGGCTCACCGGCCAGCCCGTCCAGTGCCACCACAGAGCCCTGGGATAAACTCAGCAGCTTCTTGATGGTCATTTTTGTCCGGCCCAGTTCAACAGAGAGACGGACAGGGATATCCATAATCAGATTGATATCAGACAGCTGATTCAGCGGATTCTGGCTGTCGAGATTATCAAACGCCTGGCTGCTCCCGGTTTCTGCTTTTTTTTGTTGTTCCATTGCCTCTGCCCACAGAGACTCGCCATCGTGTTCCGGGTTCATATCAGGAGTGTTGTTCGCCTCACTCATTGGTTTTTTCCTCGTCCAGAGTGTTTAATACAGGATTAATCAAATGTTCCACACGCAACGCATACTGCCCGTCCCGGGTGCCATACTGGCTGGTCAGGACAGGTACGCCATCCACACTGACGATCAGGCGATCCGGTTTCTCCACCGGGATCACATCCCCTTTTTGCAGTTGCAGTAATTTTGAAATCCGCAACGGGATTTCAGCAAAGTTCGCCACCAGCTCCAGCTCGGAATGTTTCACCTGCGTGACCAGGCTGGAGACCCAGGCTTCATTTTCCTGATGACCGTGTTCCATAGGCGGATTAATCAGCCGCTCACGGATAGGTTCAATCATTGCTATCGGAATACAGATACTCAGTTCACCCACGGTATTGCCGATCTCCACCAGGAAAGAGGTGGTGACCACGATATCGTTGGGGGAGGTGGTGATATTGGTGAATTTCACCTGCATTTCAGAACGCACATATTCCACATCCAGTTCAGCAATCGGCTTCCAGGCATCGCGGTAGGCATTCAGTGCCAGCTTCAGCATGCGGTGGATAATACGCTGTTCTGTGTTGGTGAATTCTTTGCCTTCAGAACGGACCGGGAAACGGCCGTCACCGCCGAACAGGTTATCCACGGCGATATAGACCAGTGCCGGTTCAAAGGTGAACAGCGCCGTTCCGCGCAGCGGCGGCATATGCACCAGGTTCAGGTTAGTCGGCACCGGCAGGTTGCGGGCAAATTCATGATAAGGTTCAATTTTGATACCACCGACGGTGATATCAGGGCTGCGGCGCAGCATATTGAACAATCCCATCCGGAACTGACGGGCAAAGCGCTCGTTAATAATTTCCAGGGATTGCATACGCTCGCGGATCACGCGGCGCTGGGTATTCGGGTCATAAGGGCGGACTTTGTCCTTACCCTTATTCTGTGCTGTATCGGCAGGCTGCGGCTCTGACGGCGAGTCACCATTGAGCAGCGCGTCTATCTCTGCCTGAGATAAAATATTATCGCTCATCAGTTTTACCGGAGAATAAAGGTGGTGAATAACACATCCGAAATTTCCTGATCCGGCTGTCCCTGTACCAATGTCGGGGCTAAAGTGGTTTTAACTGCCGTCATCAGCCGGAGCTTGCCGTCGTGGGTGCCGAGGACCTGAGGTGACTGCTGAGAGAGCAGCAGTAACAGGCGGCTGCGGACTTCCGGCAGATATTCATGAAGCTGTTTGCGGGAACGCTCATTGGCCAGGCGCAGTGTCATATCAATATACAGCACACGATCACGGCCGTTATCCGCACCGGGAAGGTTCACGGTAAACGGTTCAATGCCCATAAAGATAGGCTCAGGCATATTGGCCCGTTTTTCGTCTGCGGTACCGGCTGTGGTGCTGTCCTGCTGAGAAGACCACCAGCTGTAACCCCCGAAACCTGCTCCTGCGAGGGCAATCAGGGCGAAAATAACCAGTAACCCGGTATTGGAACCTTTTGAGGCATTGCGTGAAGACGACATGTTAACTGAATTCCTATTTCTTGATAGCAAAACCCGTCAGGGGTTTCATACTCTGTAAGCCCGTCCATTATGGCGTGCTTCTGAAGGACTAAAGGGGGGAAAAACGAAGCAAAAAGGCGGTAACTCGGGGCTTTAGTCCCTGTACCGCCGTTATGCACAGAAATCAGGCGAAGGTATCGATCCCGCCGCGGGCGCGGGCATCATGAAGTGCCGCAGGACGGGAAATGGTATCTGTACTGATATTCACACCACTGATACCACCGGCAGATATCACGGCATCAGCACTGTTACTGCTGTGACGATCGTCACCGCCGCTTTGCTGATCACCGTGATATTCCTGTCCGACGGAACTCTGTGCCAGGTGAATGCCGCTCTCCTGAAGGGCATTACGCAGAACCGGCATCATGGATTCCATGGCAGCCCGGACGTGGCTGTGCGGAGAAACAAAGTGCATGACCGCCTGATTATCCTCAATTTTAAGATGGATATTCAGTGAACCCAGTTCTTCCGGATGCAGACGCAACTGTGCCTGCTGCAATCCCTGACGGGAGAAATAGAGCATATTCTGGCTGACCTGCTGCTGCCATAACTCGCTGCCGAGTTGCGCGGTCAGCTGCATGGCGGGCTGAGCCACCGGTGCATTTGTCTGAGCTGCGGTGCTTTGTGCCGCTGTTGGCATCAGTGCCGGGCTCTGCACGGCAGTATGACTGCCCGGCGCGGTTACCGTCTGAAAGGCGCTGCTTTCTGTTTTGATGCTGAATGCGCTTTTGCTGTTATCGGCACTGTTATCAGCGGCGGAAGCCAGAGATAACGGTACGGAGGTATCCGCGGATTTCTTATTCAGCGGCAGGAAATCATCCGGCAGGGCTTTCTGATCCGGTTTTTGGGCATCGGTCAGTGAAAAACGCGGCTGATCCACGCGTGGTTTGGATTTGTCATCAACAAACAGGGTGCGGGAATCATTATTTTCATCCGTGAGCAGGGGCTTATCACTGGTCTTGGTCAGCACCTCTTCCGGCAGTTCTGTGGTTTTGGCGCTGTTTTTTCCGCTGTCATCAATATGCAGCTTTGTATCGGCAGCCGCTTTATCCGCAGTGCGGCTTTCCCGTCCGGTCAGCCGTTCTTTCAGCAGTGCAAGCAGGGCACTGTCCGTTTCACCTTCTGTCTGCGGTAATGCAGGCGTATCATCCCCGGTGGTCAGCAGTTTTGCATCCAGCGCCGGTGAGGCCGTATCTCCGGCAAGGCGGCGGGAGAAATTCAGCTGTGCCATCGTATCCGCACCGGTCTGTTTTTCCTGCGCAGCGGCCGTTTTACTGTCAGCCGTCTGTTTATGCGCGGCAGTATCGTTGCGGGTCTGTTTCACTGCATGTACTGCCTGTGCCGGTTTTTCCGGGCGCGGCTGTTGTGCATCCATCACTGCCTGAAACGGCAGGGCGGTTGCCTGTGCATCTTCCGCACGCGGTGATTCCTGTTTATTCAGTGCATTGTCAGCTGAACTGACTGCTTTGGTACCGGCGTTGACATCCATTAACGGGTTCTCCATAAAGTCGCACGCTGGGCAAATTCATCCATCTGCTTTTGCTCCAGCCGGTTTTGTCGTTGATTTTTTGCATGATCCGCCCGGCGGATCAGCGTATCGAAAGCATTGACGCGCTGCTGTTTTTCCTGCCAGTGACGGTTGGCATCACTGACCCGCTGCTCCCACAATGTCAGCTGGCTCTGCTGCTGCTCAATGGTCAGTTCGAGTGTGACCAGAAACTGCTGATAGTTCTGCCATTTATCGGTGGCCATCCCGGTATACAGCGTCTGATTCAGTTTCTGCCGGTAATCTGCCTGATAATTCTCCAGCATGGTCAGCTGCTGACTCATCTGCGTGTGTGTCTGACGAACCTGCGCCAGCACTTTAGCCGCCTCTTCGGCGGCGTCTTCGGCCAGATTTAACAGTGTGGTGAGTGCATGCGTATTTGACATTGACGACCTCGTTATGCGTCCGGTATCACCTGACTGAGCTGCTCACAGGCGGCCGGGTAATCACAGCGCTCATCGATATCCTGTTGCAGAAACTTCGCCATATACGGGAACAGCTGAATGGCCTCATCCAGCATCGGATCACTGCCTGCCGCGTAAGCACCGACATTAATCAGGTCGCGGTTGCGCTGGTAAGCCGAGGTCAGTTGTTTAAAGCGCTGAATTTTCCGGTAATGACTTTTCTCAATCAGCTCGGTCATGGCACGGCTGATGGAGGCTTCAATATCGATAGCAGGGTAGTGTCCGGATTCAGCCAGGGATCGTGAAAGCACGATATGGCCGTCAAGAATGGCCCGCGCGGAGTCAGCAATCGGGTCCTGCTGGTCATCCCCTTCGGTCAGAACAGTGTAAAACGCCGTCACCGAACCGCCGTTTTTGCCGTTACCTGCCCGCTCGACCAGTGCCGGTAATTTTGCGAACACGGACGGAGGATAGCCTTTTGTGGCAGGCGGTTCTCCGATGGCGAGCGCAATTTCACGCTGTGCCATGCTGTAACGGGTCAGTGAATCCATAATTAACAGCACGTTGCGACCCAGATCACGATAATATTCCGCGATCCGCGTGGCATAAGACGCCCCCTGCATCCGCAGCAGCGGGGAAACGTCCGCCGGGGCTGCGACCACCACGGCACGCTTTAATCCGTCCGCGCCGAGGATATTTTCAATAAAATCTTTAACTTCACGGCCACGCTCACCAATCAGACCGACCACAATAATGTCGGCCTGTGTGAAACGTGCCATCATGCCGAGCAGCACACTTTTCCCGACACCGGAACCGGCAAACAGTCCCATCCGCTGACCGCGCCCGACGGTCAGCAGGGCGTTGATAGCGCGGACACCGACATCCAGCACATCCTTAATCGGTGAACGTTCCAGCGGGTTAATCGGCGGCGTGGTAAGCGGAGCGCGGATTTTGGCGTCGAGCGGCCCTTTGCCGTCCAGCGGGTTGCCGGAGGCATCGAGAATACGGCCAAGGAGCTCATCACCCAGCGGCAGCTGACGGCTGGTCTGCCCGCCGCTTCCGGTGGATTGTGCATAGACACGCGCACCCGGCGCGATACCGTCCAGTTCAGCCAGCGGCATCAGCAGCATACGCGGTCCGTTAAAACCGACGACTTCGCAGATGACTTCTTCGGTATTTCCGTTGATCACACGCTCGATAAAGCAGGTGGCACCGAGCGGCATTTTAATGCCCTCGGCTTCCATCACCAGCCCGGTAATCTTGGTCAGACGCCCGTAATGGCGGGTCATCGCCACACCGGACATCCGTGATTCAAAGCCTTCCAGCGCGCCTATCCAGCGGCCAATCCGCGCGGTCATGATAACGTCTCCGGCGCGTATAACCGGCACAGCTCCTGCCAGCGGGTGGCGACACTCATATCAATTTCGCCGTCATCCGCCACCACACGGCATCCGCCCGCATGCAGTTGCGGATCAGGTACCAGACGCCAGCCGTTCAGACTGAGCTGGGTGCCGAGATGCTGCTCCAGCATCTCAATGTGTACCGGGTTGACCCGCAGTTCCGGCTGACCGGCAAACAGCGGTTTCTGCTGAAGCAGGCGGCTGATCTCTTCCAGCAGCGCCGTGCCGTCACAGACCGCAGGCTGTCCGAGCACCTGGCGGGCGGCGGTCAGGGCAATCTGTAACAGTTTTGGTGTCACCACGCTGTCAAAGCTGTCGAGTGAGTAACTGAACTCAGATAACAGCTTCTGCCAGGCTTCAGTAACCGGCTTCTGCTCTGCCAGTACCTGCTGACGTCCCTGTTCAGCCCCTTCCTGCAAACCCTGAGCAAACCCGGCATCATAACCGGCTTTTTCTCCCTGTTCATGACCAGACTGAAAACCGCTGCGCTGAGCCTCTTCTTTCAGGTTATCCAGCAGATTGATCTGCTCGAGCACTTCTTTCGGCTCGAGGCAGGGAACTTTGGGTTTTTCCGGCTCCGGTTCATCGGACAGGGCAGGGAGTACAGAGGAATTGAGATCCCACTGGTTCAGCTCCCGCGGCTGCCAGCGTTTCCAGGGCAGACCGGCGTTTTCCTTATCAGACATAGACATCGTCACCACCACCAATCACAATTTCGCCGGTTTCCATCAGACGGCGGACAATCAGCAGAATTGATTTCTGTTCATTCTCAACCTGTGACATCCGCACCGGAGAACGGGATTCCAGATCATCACGCACAATTTCAGCCGCACGGGTCGACATATTGCGCAGGAAGTGATCACGCAGCTCTTCGTTGCAGCCTTTCAGTGCAATGACCAGCGAGTCGTTGGAAACATCCTGGAGGATGCGCTGGATACTGCGGTTGTCCACTTCGATAAGATTCTCGAACAGGAACATTTCGTCGATAATACGCTGTGCCAGTTCGCCGTCGTAATCGCGCATTGCACCGATAACACCTTCTTCCTGCTGGCTCTTCATCAGGTTGATGATCTCGGCTGCGGTTCTCACGCCACCCATTTTGCTGCGCTTGAGGTTCTGGCCGTCCAGCAGGTTGTTGAGAACCTCGGTCAGTTCCGCCAGTGCTGCCGGCTGCACACCACCAAAGGTGGCGATACGCAGCATGATGTCGTTGCGCTGGCGTTCGTCGAACAGCTCCAGTACGTCGGCGGCCAGGTTGCGTTTTAAATGCACCAGGATGGTGGCGATAATCTGCGGATGCTCGTCGCGGATGATATCGGCCACCGTCTGCGGTTCCATATAGTTGAGGCTTTCGATCCCGGACGCACTTTCGTGTTTCTCGAAGATATCTTCCAGCAGACTGGCGGCGCGGTCTTCACCCAGCGCTTTGACCAGCACGGAACGCAGATAGTCATTGGTATTGATATTCAGCGCCGCGTACTGAATCGCCGCTTCCTCAAATTCCGTCAGGACTTCCGCCAGTTCGGCGTTGGAAACCTGACGCATATTGGAAACTGCCATACTCAGTTGCTGGACTTCTTTATTGTTCAGGTGTTTAAAGACCTCGGCGGCCTGATCTTCACCGAGCGTCATCAGCATGACGGCGCTCTTTTCTGTTCCGCTTAAATTCATTGTGCTTTTCCTAACCACTGACTGATAACCATTGCCACAACCTGCGGATCTTTATCCGCCATCTCACGGATACGCTGGCTCTGAATTTCGGCGCTGACACGCTGACGGGTCAGGCGGCGGCGGGTTTTCTCGTCCATGTCGTCACTGATAACATCATCAGCCACGAGCGGGGTTTTCATCTGAGTCGCCTTAAACATACGGGCTTCCGCTTCCGCCTGCTGTGCTTTGCGGTAGCGCTGCCACTGTGGTCTGATACCTTTGCGCCACAGCAGCCAGCCCACCAGTAACAGCAGCAGAATTTTGCCGTACTCCAGTGCCTGCGCAATGATGACCGGGCTTGTGAAGACAGACGGCTCTTCAGTCAGCTGACCTTCATCGGTAAAGCGGGAGTTGGTGATGCTCAGACTGTCACCGCGGCCGGAGGAATAGCCCATCGCTTCACGGGTCAGTGATTCAATTTCTTTGAGCATCTCCGGCGGCAGCGGCTGCATTTCCTCACTGCCGTCTTCTTTCTTCTGCGGCAGCCAGTTAATAATCACCGCGACAGAGAGACGGTCAACCACACCGATCTGGCGCTGGGTGTGGCTGATTTTGCGATCCACTTCGTAGTTTGTGGTCTCATCACTCTGTGAATTAATGTTGCTGTTACTTTTATTATCGGCAGGGGATGCATTTTTGTTATCTTTTGTATCCGCTTTTGCTGTTTCAACAGGGGCGGAAGGCGCACTGACCGGCTGATTGGATAATGCACCCGGTACGCCGCCCGGGCCGCCGTTGCTGTTCTGCTGACTCTGGCTGCTCTGACGTGAGCGGACAGCGGCGGAATCCGGCTGCTGGTTTGGTTTGTATTCTTCAGCGGTCTGCTCGACTTTGGAGTAATCCACCTGAGCGGTAACCTGTGCCTGTACGTTGGCACGACCGACCAGTGGTGCGAGCAAATCTTCAATACGCTGTTTGAGGCGTGCTTCAGTTTCCTGCGTCATACGCATCTGCGACGTGCTGACAGACTGCTGGCTGTTATCATTGTTTGTCAGCAGGCGTCCGGCCTGGTCAACAATAATAACGTTGGATGATGTTAATCCGGACACACTGCCGGAGACCATATGCACAATTGCACTGATCTGGCCTTCATCCAGTGCGCGGCCCGGCAGTAATCCGACGGTAACGGACGCTGTCGGTGATTTTTGTTCACGGACAAACAGGGTCGGCTTCGGAATAGCCAGGTGCACCCGCGCGGTCTGTACCGGGCTGAGTGATTCAATCGTGCGTGACAGTTCCCCTTCAAGGGCGCGCTGGTAGTTCACCTGCTCACTGAACTGGCTGATACCGAACTGTTCTTTATCCAGCAATTCAAAACCGGTATTACCGCCTTTCGGCAGACCGGCCTGTGCCAGTTTCAGGCGCAGCTCATGCACTTTATCGGCAGGAACCAGAATGGCACTGCCGTTATCCGCGAGCTGATAAGGCATATTCATCTGTGTCAGCTGGCCGACGATATCACCGCCGTCTTTGGCACTCAGGTTACTGAGCAGAACGCGGTAATCCGGGCTGCGCATCCAGAGGAACAGCGCAACAATAATGGCGATTGCGGCAGCGCCGGCGACCATCAGCGGAACCTTCGGATCAGCCTTAATACGGTCAATAATCAGGGCGAATCCCTTTTTGGTATCTCCGGTGTCTTGTGGTGCGGCACTCATAAACATTCCCTGCCTTGCAGATTTGACGGGTGAAAATAGTTTTGGCGAAACAACGTAATTTCCCTCTTTGTAACGTCACTTTTTTACGCTGCTATTATTCCCTGCAAATCACAAATCTAATGACAGAATCAGCCCGTGATTTTGGTGTTATTTACGGGCTTCAAGTTAAAAAGGGTGTGTTAGGGTATGCAGGCAATAGAATGTGACAGATGTCTTTTTCAGCCGGAAATGATTTCCGCTGTACACATTCATCCCTGTTAACGGAAGAAAAAACATGACAATTCAGGCAATTGAGGGAGTCGTCTCCCAGCTGAATGTAACAGCAGCGCAGGCAGCAAGCCAGACGAAACCGGTCGTTGATGCACCGGGGTTTGGTGATCATCTGATCTCAGCGGTTAATGAGATCAATACCACCCGTGTGAATTCAGCGAAAAAGGTGGAAGATTTCACGCTGGGTAAAGCGGATATCTCCCTTAACGATGTTATGGTGGATATGCAGAAAGCAAGCCTGAGCCTGCAAATGGGTATTCAGGTACGTAATAAACTGGTGGCGGCTTACCAGGAAATCATGTCAATGCCGGTGTGATGGTGTTAACACATTGATATGAAAGGTTAAATGGATTTATTGTGTCTGTGGTTGTCTTGGCAGTGAAGTCGGTATCTTCCCACGCCGGGGCACACAGCTCACCGCTTCTTTCTGAAACGCTGAAGTGGTCGCAAGTTATCTGCATAAATCCCCCTTACATTGCCGCCGGGATAACAGCTATGGCGGCGATAATTACGAATACTAAGTATTCAACCCGGTGCGACAAGGTTTGGTTTTCATGTTGTTTACCTGCTGATATCCCGGGGGCGGGATAGGGTGGTATAGTGATTGGAACAAAACTAATTAAGGATGATAATTGTGATTACCATGTTTGCCATGTTCTATACTTTTAGTTCCCCGCTCATTGCAGGAATTCTGCCGGTACTGTTTGCATTCGCTGTTGCTGCATAATGTGTATTACGGTGATTGCCGCGTCAGCCTGGTCATGATGATCTGACTGAAGGAAAGCGCCGGTTGGTGAGCAGGAAGAGGGAGTGACAAAACATCAGTATCCGCGATATTTCGGTTCTTTCTTACCACAAATAAAGCACGTATCGCTTAGTATCATGGCTTTAAAACTAAACGGTGGTATCTATGAAAAAGTTATTAATAGTATCAGTTGCAGCCATGCTTGCCTTTGGCGCCTATGCTGAAGAAGGAAAAGGATATTCATCAGAGCAACTGCATAAAATGATTGAATCCGGAAAATATCCGGCTGTTACTGAATACAAAGAAACAGGCGGTGGTGATGTTGCGGATATACAATCATGTAAGGACAGGATACTGAGCCGTGCTGCTAATTTTTCAGAATATCCAATCACCGTTGAGCGGGATATTGAAAATGAAGTTTACGAATCAACAGTATGGATGAACTTAAAGGCGCAAAAAGTTATTTGTGAGATTAAAGATGGCAAGGCTAAAGGGACGCAGTTTGATGCATCCTATAAGTAAGCCGGGAAAACGCCGGTAAGAGTAAATCAGCCCCGGAAGGGGCTTATTTTTGCCGGATTAAGCCACAAATATCCCGCCGCTATCGTGATAAATTTCAGTGCCGGCAACGTACCGGTAACAGAGTGTCACAAGGCCCGGCAGTCACATGCAGTAACCTTTTCCCGGCCACCCTGTATTGATGTCACAAAAACTCCCCTGACTTATTTAATTTCACTGCCGGTATGTTTAAATAGATGAATCTGAAATATATATTGGTGAAAAAATGAAAAAATGAAAAAATGAAAAAATGAAAAAATGAAAAAATGAAAAAATGAAAAAATGAAAAAATGAAAAAAATACTTCCCGTTCTTATCTCTGTTTCATTACTGGCAGGGTGTAAAGTCGATGTTGAAACAAAGGTAAATACGGATGATCTGGTGTCGCATGAGCATAAACTGGTCACCGGTAATATCAATGTGGAAGTACCGGCCTGTAATGATTTCGAAGATTCACGGAAAGAATCAAAAAGTCTGATCAGAATTAAAGAAAAAATGCCTGCGGTATTCTCCGGTGCGGAATACAAAGAGTGTTATAAAGAGCGGTTTAATTCCTATGCCAGTTTTACCGTTCCTGTCGGGGTCGGGTTTATCGCGGAAGATATGAAAGCGGTAAATGCTGAGATTTATATTTTATCAAATGATGAACTCTATGCCGGTATTATGATTACCCCGGAAGCGATTAAGCGCCTGAAATCCGCTAAAGAATCTACCCCCGGCGATCTTAAGCTGCAAATGACACTGGTACTGGAAAAAGGTCAGTTACCGATCCCGAATATTGCGGCGATGAGTGTGTTTATGACCGGTACGGAAGCGAATAATAAACCGCTGATTGCGGGCCGTGTCGGTATTGAAGCTAAAGAGGTCCGTTTTAGGTTATCTGACGTTTCTAATGCGTTAATTGAGAGCGGTAACATCGCACCAGTACTCTATAAAGCCGAAATGCTGGAGAAATTAGTGGCGAATCTGAAAAAAGACTAACCGCTGCGCTCAACCGGCAGAAACAATAAGCCCGGCGGGGCTTATTGTTTTATCAGTCCGGTGTCGTAGCGTTCTTTTCCGGTAATATGTGAATGAGTCATGGTGGTATCCGATGTCAGCCGGAGAATCGTCTCTGACAGCGATTTATGATACGGATGGTCGTACAGTGATTCTTTATCTGAATACGCATATGATTTGAAATGCAGTTCATCACCTACCCAGTGCACCTGATTATACAGGTGATTCCAGTTCTGATTACTGTCAAGTTTCAGAATGAAATCACCCTTGTTGTCTTTTGCCACTTCAATCTGAACAACATTATTATACAGCCACTTTCCTTCAAAACGGCGGAGTTCCGGGTGCGGCGGGATCACCGGTGCAGGTATAAAATCGTCAGGCTGATAGGCGATTTTCGGCGGCGGATTAACCTCACCGGTATAAAGGCTGCAAAGAGGCGCCACCTCAGAGACTTTCAGATACCGTAATGACACACTGAAATCATCATTAATTTTTTGTTCCAGCGTCATGGTTTTTTGCGTAATACCGGTAATTTTCAGACTGAGCAGGGCAGTGCCGGAAGTCAGCACAATCGCATTATTTTTTTTATCTACGGCGTAGGATGCTGTTTCAGGGGGTTCTTTCGTATCCGGTTTGGCACAATTAAAGGAATACAGGGACGATGTGCCGTCAGCATTATACTGCACAACATTAGCTATTCCGTTTTTAAGCGGCACCATAGACCAAATGCCTTCAATATCCTGATTTTCAGCGGAATAAGCAGTCAGTGAGAATAAAAGAAGTGAAGCAGATAATAATTTTTTCACCATTACATCCTGTCATAAAAATAGTAATATCCGGCGCCGGATAACCAGGCAGCCGGAATAAATATTAAATAACGGCTACGCAATTTCATCAATAATAGCATTGTCCGGGATAACGTGATTTAAGTATCATTACATATCAGAAAAAATAAACAGGACTGCCGGATTACAGAGATATCCTATATTGCTTCCTGATACCGGATGCATAATTATAACGCAACAATATGAAAGGTTGTATTACTCGTTTTTCAGGAGAATTCAATGCGTAAAATTCTGTCTGTATCTGCTGTCGTGTTAGTTTCTGCATTATTATCAGGCCAGGCGTTTGCTGCAAAAACAGATACCTATAATTGTGAAGGGCAAAAAATTAAAGTTTCTTTCCCTGATCCTAAAACCGCAGTGATGGTATACAGCGATGAAATTATTGTTCTGAAAGAGGCTGTGGCTGCCAGTGGTGCCCGCTATGTCGGGGAGACTTTCCAGCTTTGGGCAAACGGGAAAAATGAACTGAACCTGGCCACTATCTCAGAAGATGATACAGTGAACGGGCGTATTGCCGAAGATAAAGGCCGTACCTGTAAATTAGTGAAATAACAAAGCACATTTTTTGTTATCGCAGATAAATAAAGAGAGCGGGTCACTTCAGATCCCGCTCTTTTTGATCGGCTTATTTATGATTTTTGCGGTAATAAGTCCATTCTTCAACCCGCTCACCGCCCGGTAAATTACAGTAACCGGTCCAGCCTGATTCTGCTTTTACGATTTCTGTTTTACCGCCGGATTTCTGGCAATAGACGGATGCCGGATTTGCCATACCAATATTTGCACCTTTTGCCGGAACCGGATCTTTATTCAGTACAGAGATTAACTGATAACGGATATTGGGTGCGTCCGCAGGCGGATTCGGTACATTGGTGGTTTTGACAGACACACGGTACTGATATCCCGGTTCATAAGTAAAACCGTCAATATTCTGATAGAAGAATTCCCAGTCCGCATCCGGTGATTCTTTTACTTTCATGCATTTCATCGGCGCGACACCAACACAGTCTGCCAGTTCAGCATCAATATAGAGCGTTTTGGTATTATCTGCTGCTGTCTCTGTCAGGGTATTCTGACTGCATCCTGCCATTAATAAGAAGAGTGGGGCAATAACATAGGCTGATTTCATCAGTTGTCCTTAATGTGTGTTAAAATAGTGTACTTTCACTTTATTTTCGACAGTGCAAAAACAAGATTAGTTCCGTATAGCTGATTTTTTTATCCATATAAAGAGTGTGAATGAAAGAATATAAGTCATTGATAAAAATTATAATGATGCTGGCCGGTTTTTATTTCAGAACCGCGTTGTATACGGTAACCGGAATTATGCTGGCAAAATGGATAAATAACGATCAGCGGGTACCACCTGTTTCCGCTGAATATTGGAATACGCTTTATCTGGCAGGTACATTCTTTCTGGTTGTGTTGTCGCTGATATTCCTCGCTGACCTTATCCGTTTTTACCGTAATATGCTGCGGGAGCCGGTAATCGCCAGACTACGGCATCAGCGTTATCCGGCAGTCGCTGCACTGGCGGGCGGGGGAAGTATTTTTCTCCTGATTGTCAATTATTGGTATCCGTTCTTCGTATAAACACAGAATATTACAGGGTATAACCTGTAACCGGATTACAGTTCAGGTATCTTTGTACAAATTCAGCCGGTTTCACTCTGGCCATTGAGAAGTAAAGAGAGAGGATCTACACTATCAGCTGTACGTATTTCTCCTGAAGATGGTCTTTACAGGTGAGGCTTATATGACAGCAATTGATATTTTCTGGGTCGGTATCGGCGGCGGCAGCGGATCATTACTGCGCTGGTGGGTCGGTAAACTGACCGGTGAGCGTTATCACGGTCATTTCCCGCTGGGCACCTTTATTATTAATATCTCCGGTGCTTTTATTATCGGTTTTTTAAGCACATTATTCGTCATTGACTGGCATGACCGCTTTGGTTCATTCCTGCATGCGGCTGTTCTGACCGGTATTCTCGGTGGTTATACCACATTCAGCAGTATGCAGCTGGATGCGGCAAAACTGGTGAATTCAAAACAGCGGATGCTGGCTTTCGTGTATTTATTGCTCTCGGTTGTGGCGGGTCTGGCAGCCGCGGCACTGGGTGTCTGGCTGGCGGCATGAGGACAGCAATATGAATATGGTGATTCTTATTTTTATTGGCGGCGCATTCGGCGCAATCTGCCGCGAGTTACTGATGCTGGGTGTGCCGTCTCTGAGTGACGGGTTTCCGCTTGATATTCTGGCGGCCAATATTATTGCCTCATTTCTGCTGGGAATAACGGCAGCATTGTTACAGCGCAACCGGATTAATCAGTATGTAAATGCGCTGGTGGCAACCGGTATTATGGGCGGGCTATCCACGTTCAGCAGTTTTGTGTACGGAACCTTTGAAATAATGTCATCCCCGGCGCTGTTGGGCACCGGAATAACCTATCTGCTGGTCAGTATTATCGGTGGTTTTGCTGCGGTAATGGCGGGTTTATTTTTGGGGAACTGTGCGAAACCCGGTGTAAAAAATACCAACGGATAGCAAAAAGTTCCTGCCGGACAGGGAACAACTGTCCGGCAAGAACTGATCAGGCCATTTTTTCATTATTTTAAGACACCGCACTGATCAAAAAATTTTATTCTGCTGGTTTAACATTAATGTAATAATCCGGGTCACTGAATTGCCCGTAACTTTTATTAATCACCCGTTGTTGGTCAAGCTTTTTTATTTCTTTACTCAGAAAGTTGAGGTGATCCTGCAAATAGATTTTTGTTACCCGTTCGTTTTCAATAATAGCCTGCAGTATTTCCACCAGTTCACCGGTAACAGGTTGTTCTTTTTCCAGTTCATGAGATAACTGAGTCAGGTGTTCAACCGCGCAAACATAATCAGTTTCACGGGAAATCAAATCATCCCATTCACTGTTTTTGGCCAGGGTAACGAGTTGTTCACTCAGTGCCAGTACATGTTGGTATATATCGTGTAAATTGATGGTTGTTTGAATACTCACCTGATTATCTTTCATCCACATTTGCCCCGATTTGTTGCCATGTTGCCGCGAGATCGGAGAGCAGTTGATAGACCTCTTTTACGTAGGCCACGTTATTTTCGATATTTGCGTTGAGTAACCGCATAATCATATAGTCATACAAAGAGGACAAATTATGTGCCAGCTCACCGCCGGCATCATAATCCAGAGCCTGTTTCAGACCATTATCAATAATATTAATAGCTTTTGATAATTCATTACCTTTGGCGGCAATATCATTCTGCTCCATAAAGATTTCGCTGCGACGAAGGGCGCTGAGCGCCCCGTTAAACAAAATCCGGATCAACTGATAAGGCGAGGCATTGGTAATTTCACTTTCAAGATTAACTTGCTGATAAGCCTGATTTGCCTTGCGCTGATACATATTATTTTTAACCTAACATTCTGCCGAGTGCTTGTGTGGTGCCACTCAGGGAGTTTATCATTTTATCCAGATTCTGGAATTGACGGCGATACAAATCCATGGTGTTTTCGATTTGTTTGGTGGTTTGCTCGATACGTTTATCGATACCTTTTTTCTTTTTCTCCAGACCGTCGGTGGCGTTATGAATCGTACCTTCACGGCCGTCTAATGTTTTTTTCAGATAGTTAAAATTCTCTGTGGCAAAGCCGGTTTTCTTTCCGTCACCGGCAAAGAACTCTTTTACACTGGAACCATTTTCTTTCAGTGCCTTATCCAGTACTTTGTCATCAATCTCCAGGGTACCATCTACTTTTTGCTTAATACCCATTTTACTCATGGTGTTAATTTCACCCTTACCGTTGGGTGTTCTGATCTGCGCACGGATAGTATTTTGAATGCCGCGCAGAGTAGAATCGCCTATCAGCGGACCATTACTTTTATCGGCTGCCTCTCCGCTTTCAGTTTGGGTATATTTAGTCAGTTCCTTGCAAAGTTTCTGATACTCATTGTAAGCGTCCACCCACTCTTTGATTTTTTTCTTTGCAGGTTCACTGTCTGCGCCGACAGATAAGTGTTCTTCTTCTTTGTTTTTACTTACTTTTTTTAATGTAATGATTAAGCCGGGAAATTTATCCTTGATGGTGTTTGTCTGTTCTTCAAAATCAAAACCATTGATAGTAAATTTCGAATTTTTCGGTGCGACTTTTTCATCCATTTTAGTATTGGATTTATCTATCGCACCATTGGAGTCATAATTGATCGCTAAAATGTCATTTAATTGGTCATCATTCGTTACATTGACAGAAATCCGGCTGTCAGTACCTTCTGTTTTTGATGACATCGAAAGCGTGTATTTACCGTCAGCAGTTTTAATGACGGCAGCTGTTACACCTTTATCTGCTTTATTAATAGCATCTGCGATTTCAATCAGCGATGTATGATCTTTATCCAGCTTGATAGTGAAGGTTTTTTTCGGATCGCTACCGTCACCCTGGGAAATGGTGATAGTCCGTTCTGCATTACCGTTTCCAAGATTATTTTTATTGCTGTCCTGGCCTTTGGTCGCAATAGTTTGCGATTTTGCTAATTGATCCACCCGGATATCATAAACACCCGGTACAGCTTTACCGTCAGTGGTGACATCAAAACTGTCATATTCACCGCTGACTTTGGTGGTGCTGATATCTTCGTATTTTTTCAGGCCTTCAGACGCGGATTTTAATTTTTCCAGCGCCGCCTGTAATTTGCCGAAAGCACTTATCTGAGCTTCGCATTCAGTTTTTTGGGCAGTCAATGGCTCAAGACGGCGCATTTCCGCTTTTTCCAGCATGTCCAATTGCGCATTGAGATCCATTCCCGCACCGATGCCTAATGATGATATTCCTGCCATGTCCTTCTCCATTGAATTTAATTGGTCTTACCTAGTTATCGGTTGGCAGTGACAGAATTTTAGCGTTAACGACAAAAAATGATGGGCGGAGTTACGCAGAGAAAGCAGGGCTATTGTCATCATTAAGATAAGGAAGCAAAGCAAACATTGCAGATTAGCAATCTGGTTCAACTATGTACAAAAAATAACTCACAGATAAAATTGCCATATATTGATAATAATGCGGCTTTTTGTCTGTAAATAAAGTGAATAATCGCCCGTTAACAGTATTACCCCGCTGCGGCGGCAGAAAATAATTCACATTATTTCATACAAAAAAAGGAAATATCATTATGGCACAAGTTATTAATACCAATGTTCTGTCACTGGTTACCCAGAATAATTTAAATCGTTCACAGGGTGCGTTAGGGACTGCTATTGAGCGCCTTTCTTCCGGCTCCCGTATTAACAGTGCGAAAGATGATGCGGCAGGCCAGGCGATTGCCAACCGATTTACTGCTAACGTCAAAGGTCTGACTCAGGCTTCCCGTAATGCCAGCGATGGTATTTCTCTGGCGCAGGTAACGGAGGGCGCAGTCAATGAAATTAATGACAATATCCAGCGTATCCGTGAACTGACTGTACAGGCACAAAACGGCACAAACTCTGAAAGTGATATCAGCTCTATTAAAGAAGAAGTTGATCAGCGCATGAAAGAGATTGACCGTATCTCTGAACAAACACAGTTTAATGGCATTAAAGTGCTGTCCGCCGATAATAAAATGACGTTCCAGGTCGGTACCAACGACGGTGAAACGATTGATATTGATTTGAAAAAGGTGGATCGTGAAGCTCTGGGTCTGGATAAACTGGATATTTCAGCGTCCAGATTCGGGCCAACATTGTCAGCAGGTGACTTTGTCCCCGATCTTAAAGGTACAGGTACTGAGGCGGAAGCACAAAAAGTTGCAGAAGATGCACTGAAGAATATCCAGTTTAACGGTAAAGATGTTCAAGGTGCCAAAGTTTCTTATCAGGTTAAAGCGGATGGTTCGGTTGATAAATCCAAAGTCTATATTCAGGGTAAAGTGGATGGTAAAGATATCACATTAAAAGCAGATATTACTGCGACGGCAGCATCTGGTGCTGCGGGTGCGACCAAAGCAGAGCTGAAAATTGAAAATGTGGCGGAGTTAGATGCGGCTGACAAAAAAGCGCTTGATGACAAAAGTCCGCTGGATACACTGGATAAAGCATTATCCAAAGTAGATACACAGCGCAGCCAGCTGGGTGCATTCCAGAACCGTCTGCAATCCACGATCAATAACCTGAACAACTCCGTTAACAACCTGAGCTCAGCACGCAGCCGTATTCAGGATGCAGATTTTGCGACGGAAGTCTCTAATATGAGTCGTGGTCAGATTTTACAGCAGGCAGGTACGGCGGTACTGGCGCAGGCAAATGCAATACCTAACAATGTGATGAGCCTTCTGCGTGGTTAATAATATAAGCTTATAAATCAAGTAATTCCTCTGTTTTATTATTTGGCCGGAACATCCGTTCCGGTCTTTTTTGTTTTTTCAGAAAAGAATTCAGCGACGATTTTATAAAATTATTTACTAAAAAACCTAAAGTGGCCTCTCAGGGTGCCGATAGTGTTATTGCTGGCGAAAATCAGAAAGCCAAACAGATAAACGCTGTTTATTATTTTCAATAACAAGGACATATATCATGGCACAGGTTATCAATACTAACATTCTGTCTCTGACTACTCAGAACAACTTAAACCGTTCACAAGGCGTACTGGGTACAGCCATCGAGCGCCTGTCTTCAGGTTCACGTATCAACAGCGCAAAAGATGATGCTGCAGGCCAGGCAATCGCTAACCGTTTCACCTCTAACGTGAAAGGTCTGACTCAGGCTTCCCGTAACGCTAACGACGGCATCTCTATTGCACAGACCGCTGAAGGTGCCGTTAACGAAATCAACGATAACATCCAGCGTATCCGTGAACTGACTGTACAGGCGAAAAACGGCACTAACTCACAAAGCGATATCGGTTCTATCCAGGAAGAAGTGAACGAGCGCCTGTCAGAAATCAAACGTATTTCTGAACAAACTCAGTTCAACGGCATCAAAGTGCTAGAGCAGGGCACTAAAATGAACTTCCAGGTTGGTGCAAATGATGGTGAAACCATCGAACTGGATATGCAGAAAATTGACCTGGATAAACTGGGTCTGAAAGATTTCACATTAGAGCAGTTTACAACTGTTAAAGATGCTGCAATTGCTACCGGTGCCCTGAAAGATGAAGCCGCATTCCAAAATGGCGCAGCAGCTGGTGATACTACAGTCAAAGTGGTGAAAGCAGATGGTTCAGCTTCTACAGCAGCAATCTTTAAAGACGCTAAATCTGATACGTATTATGCGAAAGATGGCGACAAATACTACAAAGTAGATATTTCCTTTGATACTCAAGAGAAAACACCTGGTACGCCTGCAGATGGTCTGAAAACTGAAGCTACTCTGAAGATGACCACTGATGTTGTTAATGCTAAAACTGAGACAGAAGTAAAAACTCTGAATGATGCAACCACCAAAAAACTGGATGAAGCACTGAAAACCGTTGACTCATACCGTTCAAAACTGGGTGCATTCCAGAACCGTATGCAGTCTACCATTAACAACCTGAACAACTCTGTTAACAACCTGAGCGCAGCACGCAGCCGTATCCAGGATGCTGACTTCGCAACAGAAGTGTCTAACATGAGCCGTGGTCAGATCCTGCAGCAGGCGGGTACCGCTGTTCTGGCACAGGCAAACCAGGTTCCTCAGGGTGTTCTGAGCCTGTTACGTTAATTTACGTAGTTGCTTTAAGGTATTTAAAAGGTCAGAATATTCTGACCTTTTTTTATAGATGTTACCCATAACAGAACAAATAATATTCTAACTATTTGTTTTTTTATTCTATTAATGAACGCCTATTTTTCTTTTTGTCATATAAAATAACCGGAATTTTGCAAAATATATGATAAAAATGAAAGAGAGTATTGCTATTTGTTAATGAGGTGATTTAGGATAAGGCAAATAAGGCGTGATTTACCTCACTACTCACCGGATTGAAATCTTTTTCGGGCACGATAATAAAAGCCTTTCATGAATCTCGAAGGGTGTTTCAGGTTGTGAGTGATTTGTATACCGCCGAAGGTGTTATCAACAAAAATAGCCTGTGGGAGCGTTATTATCCCCTTATCCGGCACGAAGCCCTGAAATTGCAGGTAAGATTACCGGCAAGCGTTGATATTGACGACTTAATTCAGGCCGGGGGTATCGGCTTGCTGCATGCAGTTGAACGTTTTGACGCCATGCAGGGGGCGACCTTTGCAACCTATGCGGTACAACGGGTTCGCGGGGCAATGCTGGATGAATTGCGGGGGAGAGACTGGGCTCCCCGCAGTGTGCGCCGTCAGGCGCGGGAAATAACCAAAGCCGTGCGTGCGCTCGAGCAGTCTCTGGGGCGCGCAGCCACTGAACAGGAAATCGCTGATTCGTTACAGATGGATATCGCGGAATACCGTCAGGTGTTAACCGATACCAACAACAGCCAGCTGTTTTCTTACGATGAGTGGCACGAAATCCACGGTGAGAGCTGCGAACCCGTCCGTGATGATGATGACGGGGGCAACCCGCTCGGTTTGTTGGTAGACGAGAGTTTGCGTCACCAGGTGGTTGAGGCGATAAAACAACTGCCTGAACGTGAAAAACTGGTTCTGACTCTTTACTATCAGGAAGAGCTGAACCTTAAGGAGATAGGCGCAGTGCTGGAAGTGGGGGAATCCCGCGTCAGCCAGTTACACAGCCAGGCAATCAAAAGGCTGCGGGCGCGCTTAAAATCCATGAAGTAACTTTGACTTTATCTTTGATTTATTTTATTAGACTAGACTACACAAGGCGCCAGAATATGTCTGTTTCAAAACAAAAGAAACGGCCCGTAAGCCGTTACATTAAAGATTTCAAACACAGTCAGACTCACTGCAGTCATTGCCACAAAACCCTCGATCGCATCTCTCTGGTTTTCAACGGTCAGCTGATCAATAAAGAAGCTATTTCTGAAATGACAGATATGATCGATGACACCACCTGGATGGGCTTACAGGACAAATTTGTGGCACTCTGCCGTTTTTGCAGCGAGATCTACTGCAACAGTGCAACCGATTATTTCGATATCATGGCATTCAAACAGTATCTGTTTGAAGAAACAGAAATGAGCCACAGCACCGTACGCGAATATGTTGTCCGTCTGCGCCGTCTCGATGAGCTGCTGTCCTCCAAAGCTTTCCCAGCGACCACGGAATTTTCCACTGAAATTATCCAGGCACAGCTGAGTGAAGATTTATCGGACTCAGCACTGAGCAACTACAATATTGCACTGCGCAAGTACGAACAGTATCTTGACTGGCAGGGCAAGCACTGATTTTTCTGTCAGACCACTTTTTATCATTTACTGATAAAACAAAGGGAACTTTCGTTCCCTTTTTCCGTTTTAAGACCCGGTGATTATCAGCCGATAGTCATCAGCCGATCGTCATCAGGCTGGCATTTCCGCCCGCCGCAGCCGTATTCACACTGACAGCACGTTCATGCAGTAACAGCATCAGCGGAATGTTTGTGTCACCGTGACTGAGGCCCGCAACCGGCACAATTTCTCCGCTGCGTGCGGCAACAGTATGGTTCAGCGCCTGTAAGTGGTCGCTGTCACCGTGGAAAATCACACCGTTAAAGACCACCGTCTCCGCTGACCAGTCTTCCGTCAGGGTGATTTGCGCACGGACACTGTCCGGCAGTGCGTTATACAGTGAACGGGTGTGTTCCGCCGCCGGCCAGAGCTGACGACAACCTGATGCCAGCGTGGCACCCAGTTGCAGCAGGGCATCCTGTTCTGAATCATTCAGGCCGAGAATGGTTCCGCGCGGCAGCAGGTAATAACTGTTGCGCTCCCCGGTCGGTCCCGGCAGCAGACGGCAGGTTCCGGCCTGTGACAATTCACCGTAACGGCTGACTGCGGTCAGCACATCGTGGCGGCGCTGTGCCTCCAGCCAGGCAAGGAATGTATTAAACGGCGCCAGCAACGGAGTCCGTGCTGTCACATCCGGCGGATTGCGATCGTCCTGTTCTGCCAGAAGTGTCACCACTGAATCATCAGGCTGTTCCGCCAGAAGGCGATGGAGATAAAGCGGCCCGCCGGCTTTCGGACCGGTGCCGGAAAGCCCCTCGCCACCGAACGGCTGAACCCCGACCACTGCGCCGACAATGTTGCGGTTAACATAAATATTACCGGCTTCAATCTGTTGTGTCAGTTGTGCAATGGTTTCGTCGATACGGGTGTGGATACCGAATGTCAGCCCGTAACCGGCGGCGTTAATTTTCTCCGCCAGTTCCGGCAGGGTATCGCGCGGGTAACGGATCACATGCAGCACCGGGCCGAAAATTTCCCGGGTCAGTTCAGACACATCATCCAGCTCAATCAGTGTCGGCGGGATAAAGGTGCCGTTCAGGAGTTCCGGCGCACCGGCATCCATACCGAAAGCTGACTGATACACCGGTCTGCCTTTGCCGCGCATCTGCTGAATATGCTGACGGATACCGTTATGGGCCTCTTCATCAATCACCGGGCCGATATCGGTAGCCAGCACATCCGGGTTGCCGAGGCGGCATTCTGCCATCGCGCCTTTCAGCATTTCAATGGTGCGGTCAGCCACATCCTCCTGAATACAGAGCAGGCGCAACGCCGAACAGCGTTGTCCCGCACTGTCAAAGGCCGAGCTGACCACATCTGTCACCACCTGTTCTGTCAGGGCGGAGGAATCCACCACCATCGCATTCAGACCACCGGTTTCGGCGATCAGCGGGATGACCCGGCCTTCGCTGCTCAGACGGGCAGCCAGATTGCGCTGTAAAATTTTTGCGACCGCCGTGGAGCCGGTAAACATCACGCCCTGAACACGCGGATCACACACCAGCTGGTTACCGACGGTTTCACCGTCTCCCGGCAGCAGTTGCAGGACATCACGTGGTACACCGGCATCATGCAGCAGTGAAACGGCGACCGATGCCACCAGCGGAGTTTGTTCCGCCGGTTTTGCCAGTACCGGATTTCCGGCGGCGAGGGCGGCGGCAACCTGGCCGGTAAAAATCGCCAGCGGGAAGTTCCACGGGCTGATACAGACTACAGGCCCCAGCGGACGATGCGTATCACCGGCAAAATGCGTTTTCACCTGTGCGGCATAATAATTCAGGAAATCAACGGCTTCACGGACTTCGGCAATAGCGTTGGCAAAGGTCTTACCGGCCTCACGCACCAGAATTCCGAGTAATGGCTGTAACTGTGCTTCCATCAGTTGTGCGGCACGGATAAGGATTTCTGCCCGATCCTGCGGCGGTGTGGCAAACCAGATCTCTGCTGCATCAGATGCGGCGGCAATTGCATGATTCACTTCATCTTCCGCCGCCGGACGAACCTGCCCGACGATATCGTGATGATCCGCCGGGTTTCTCACCGGTTGTGTGTCTGCCGGTGCGGCGGACGTGAATGTCCCGCCGGTAAGCGGTTCACAGAGCAGGTTATCACCGGCGTGACTGAGCAGGGCGCTCGACAGTGATGCCAGGCGGTGTTCGTTACTCAGATCTAAACCTGCGGCATTGACCCGTGAACTGCCGTACAGATTACGCGGCAGCGGAATTTTCGGATGCGGCAGACCGACCGCGCCTTCTTTGGCTGCCATCGCCTGAACAGCGGTAACCGGGTCTTCCACCAGCATTTCCAGCGGAATAGTGCCGTCGGCGATCCGGTTTACAAAGGAGGTATTTGCGCCGTTTTCCAGCAGGCGGCGTACCAGATAGGCCAGCAGTGTTTCATGGGTGCCGACAGGGGCATACACACGGCACGGCCGGTTCAGTTTGCCATCCGCCACTTTGCCGACCACCTGCTCGTACAGTGGTTCGCCCATGCCGTGCAGGCACTGGAATTCATACTGGCCGGGATAATAGTTATTGCCCGCCAGCTGATAAATGGCCGATAACGTATGGGCGTTGTGGGTGGCAAACTGCGGATAAATCAGATTCGGTACTGACAGCAGCTTACGGGCACAGGCGAGGTAGGAGATATCCGTATAAACCTTGCGGGTATAAACCGGATAACCTTCCAGTCCGTCCACCTGAGCACGTTTGACTTCGCTGTCCCAGTAAGCGCCTTTTACCAGCCTGATCATCAGGCGGCGGTGGCTGCGCGACGCCAGATCTATCAGGTAATCCACCACCACCGGGCAGCGTTTCTGGTAGGCCTGGATTACAAAACCGATACCGTTCCAGCCTGCAAGCTGCGGGTCAAAACAGAGTTTTTCCAGTAAATCGAGGGAGATTTCCAGGCGGTCAGCTTCTTCCGCATCAATATTAATGCCGATGTCGTACTGACGCGCCATCACCACCAGATCACGCAGGATCGGATAAAGTTCAGACATGACACGATCATACTGCGCACGGCTGTAGCGCGGGTGCAGGGCGGACAGTTTGATGGAGATCCCCGGCCCTTCATAAATACCGCGTCCGGCGGAAGCTTTGCCGATGGCGTGAATCGCCTGCTGATAAGAAACCAGATAAGCCTGCGCATCGGCCTCTGTCAGCGCCGCTTCCCCCAGCATATCGTAGGAATAACGGAAGCCTTTGGCTTCATTTTTGCGGGCATTTGCCAGTGCGCGGGCGATAGTTTCACCGGTGACAAACTGTTCACCCATCAGGCGCATCGCCATATCCACACCTTTACGCACCAGCGGCTCACCACTTTTGCCCAGGATGCGGTTCAGTGAGCGGCTCAGTCCCGCTTCATTATGGGTGGAAACCAGTTTACCGGTGAACAGCAGTCCCCATGTGGCCGCATTGACGAACATGGATTTGCTCTGGCCGAGGTGGGAATTCCAGTCACCGTGGCTGATTTTATCGCGGATCAGCACATCACGGGTGGCTTTATCCGGAATACGCAGCAGCGCTTCCGCCAGACACATCAGTGCGATCCCTTCCTGAGAGGAGAGGGAGAATTCCTGAAGCAGTCCCTGCACCAGCCCGGCGCGTCCGCTGCTGTTTTTCTGATTACGCAGTTTTTCTGCCAGCCCGTAAGCCAGCTTATGGGTTGCCTGCGCAGCCTCCGGGGAGAGTTGTGCCTGCGGCAGCAGCATGGCCACAGCTTCCGGTTCCGGAATGCGGTAGGCGGATGTGATGGCTGCACGGGTAACAGATTGCGGCAGAATATCGCCGGCAAATGCCAGAAACGGCTGGCGGCTGACCGGCGGCTCAGCCGGCGCGGTTTCATCTTCCGGTGCGGAAGAGACACCGGCAGCGGGCAGTGTGCCGTCCGGTAAAGAATCGAGCTGAGTCAGATAATCAAAAATAGCCTGTCTGATCAGCCAGTGTGGCGTACGATCGATTTTTTGTGCCGCAGCTTTGATCCGCTCACGGGTTTCCTCATCCAGTCTGACGCCCATTGTGGTACTCACCATGTTCACTCCTCATAAACGGCAACAGGTCATGCGTTGCACATTAATATCTATGAGGTTGCAACTTTGTGCAACATTGTTAAATAACGAGATGCATAAAGTGTGAATAATGTCGCTGTTTTATACTGATCGGAGAAAATGATTAATTAATAAACCGTACTGGTTAAAATAAAATCATTATATAACAATAGTATATTATCGATTTTAAGGCGTATAATAATCAGAACAAGTGATTAACTGCATCACTTTCTGATAATACATCCCGTGATAAAAATCACAAATTTTCACTTTAATATCGTTAATTAATTGTTGTTTTATTGTTGTTGTCGTTACTATCGGGCTGAACACAACTCATCACCGATTTAACAAATAATGATAATTAACGGGGCATTGTCTGTGCAGACCAGGGATGGCTGAGGCGGTGTGCAACACTGTGACACTGGTGCGCGCACATCCTGTACAGCGATTGGTACACGCAATGCTGATACATGACGGACTATAAATTCAGTACAGGAACTTAATTATGACAATGACGCTGACCACACCGCTGATTGTGACATTTATTGTCTATATCGCCGGGATGCTGTTCATCGGCTATATGGCCTACCGCTCCACCAATAACTTCGACGACTATATTCTCGGCGGCCGCCGGATGGGCAGTTTTGTGACGGCATTATCTGCCGGTGCCTCTGATATGAGCGGCTGGCTGCTGATGGGATTACCCGGAGTGGTTTTTTTCTCCGGTATTTCCGAATCCTGGATTGCCATCGGTCTGTGTATCGGCGCCTGGCTTAACTGGCGGATTGTTGCCGGACGCCTGCGTCTTCAGACGGAAGTCAATAATGCGCTGACGCTGCCGGATTATTTTACGCAGCGTTTTGAGGACAAAAGCCGTATTCTGCGGATTGTCTCTGCGGCCGTGATCCTGATTTTCTTTACCATTTACTGTGCGTCCGGCATCGTGGCCGGCGGGCTGCTGTTTGAAAGCACATTCGGCATCAGTTATGAAAAAGCCATGTGGCTCGGGGCAGGGGCAACCATTGCGTATACCTTCCTCGGCGGATTCCTTGCGGTGAGCTGGACAGATACCGTACAGGCCACCCTGATGATTTTCGCCCTGATTCTGACACCTGTTATGGTGATTACGTCCGTCGGCGGGTTTGATACCGCGCTGGCGATTATTGAGGCGAAAAGCCCGGCATATGTGGATATGTTCCGCGGGCTGGATATTGTCGCGATTATCTCTCTGCTGGGCTGGGGGCTGGGTTATTTCGGGCAGCCGCATATCCTGGCGCGCTTTATGGCGGCGGATTCTCATCACACCATCCGCAGTGCACGACGTATCAGTATGACCTGGATGGTACTCTGCCTCGCGGGGACAATCTGTGTCGGTTTCTTCGGTATTGCTTTCTTCCAGCAGAATCCGGAACTGGCGGGATCGGTTACTGAAAACCGCGAGCGGATTTTCATGAGCCTGACATCCATCTTATTTAATCCGTGGATTGCCGGTATTCTGCTCTCTGCTATTCTGGCAGCGGTCATGAGTACCCTGAGCTGTCAGTTACTGGTCAGTGCCAGCGCTCTGACGGAAGATATCTACAAGCCGTTTTTCCGCAAAAATGCCTCACAAAAAGAGATGGTGCTGGTCGGGCGTATTATGGTGCTGGTGATTGCGGCGATTGCTATCTACATTGCGATGGATAAAAACAACAAAGTGCTGGGGCTGGTCAGTAATGCATGGGCCGGGTTCGGTGCGGCATTCGGACCGGTGATCCTGTTCTCTGTTATCTGGAAGCGGATGACCCGTAACGGTGCGCTGGCGGGAATGTTCACCGGTGCGGTTACTGTCCTTATCTGGATTGAATATAAGTGGTTTAATTTATATGAAATTATTCCGGGCTTTATTCTGGCAGGTATTGCCATTGTGGTGGTCAGCCTGGCAGGCCGTGAGCCGGATAAATCTGTTCAGGGGCGTTTCTCTGAGGCAGAAGATCGTTACCTCGGACGGACGGAATAACATAGTCTTGAAAACAAAATCCCGGCGTTGCCGGGATTTTTTTATCTTCTGATTTTATGCTTCCTTAAGGCGGTGTTTTTTGACTTTCCGGTAACCCAAAGCCAGCAGGATAAACCACAGCGGTGTGGCAATCAGTGCCTGGCGGGTATCGGTTTCCAGTGTCAGAAGAACAATCACAAAAGCAAAGAAAGACAGACAAACCCACGGTATCCAGCTGCCGAACGGTACCTTATAGACGGATGCGGCATGCAGCTCCGGACGACGGCGGCGGAACATAATGTAGCTGTACAGGATCATGCTCCAGATAAACATAAACAGGATCGCTGATACCGTCGTTACCAGGGTAAAGACATGCATCACATCAGGAATAAAATAGAGCAGAATGACCCCGACAGACAAACAGATGCAGGTAAAAATCAGCCCTGTTGCCGGTACGGACTGTTTGGACAGACGGCAGAACTGTTTTGGTGCACTGCCTTGTTTGGCTAATCCGAACAACATCCGGCTGGTGGAAAACACACCGCTGTTTGCGGAGGATGCCGCGGCTGTCAGCACCACAAAGTTCACCAGACTGGCTGCCGCCGGTACCCCGATCATAATAAACAGTTCCACAAACGGGCTTTTATCCGCAGGGATTGAACGCCACGGTGTGACAGACATAATAATGATCAGTGCCAGTACATAGAATGCAATGATACGGAACGGAATCGCATTAATGGCTCGCGGCAGGGATTTTACCGGGTCGCGGGTTTCCGCTGCGGCCGTGCCCACCAGCTCGATACCGACAAAGGCAAAGATCGCTATCTGGAATCCGGCAAAGAACCCGATTATCCCTTTCGGGAACATACCGCCGTCAGACCAGATATTGGATAATGCTGCCTGATGCCCCTCCGGTGAGACAAAGTGTGTGCCGATCAGGATACCGCCGATGACAATCAGCCCCACAATCGCGACGATTTTTATCATGGAGAACCAGAATTCCATCTCGCCGAATAATTTAACGGTCGCCAGGTTGAGAGACAACAGCAGCAGAATACAGAGCAGTGAACTGACCCAGCGCGGAAAATCAGGTGCCCAGTGCATGATATATCCGGTAATGGCCACCACATCGGCAATCCCGGTGATAACCCAGCAGAACCAGTAAGTCCAGCCGACAAAAAAACCGGCCCACGGACCGATCAGATCACCGGCAAAATCACTGAACGATTTATAATTCAGGTTCGACAGCAGGATCTCGCCCATTGCCCGCATAACAAAGAACAGCACAAACCCGATTATCATATAAACAAATAATACAGAAGGGCCTGCCAGCGAAATAGTTTTACCGGAGCCCATAAATAACCCGGTGCCGATTGCCCCGCTGATTGAAATCAGCTGGATATGCCGGTTGGTTAAACTGCGTTTGAGTTCGCCGCGCGGCGGCGTGGCAGGCGTTTTTTCGTCCATAAACAAATCCGTTAAGCTAAAAAATAACCATTATTTTTATTCATTCAAAAATGGTGTTATCAGCGAATAGTGTGACACATTTCTCAGAATGAGTAACGCGGAATTTTCCGTTAAATTCATGGGGTTGATAGTAAATATAGGTTATCTGCTATTGTTTCGCATTAGTTTTTTTATGGGTGAAAATAATATTGTATCAGTGTGTATAACGAAAGAAAGCGGCATTTTTTTCATTAACATTAATAAGAAAACGGAAATCTGCGGTTGCGGGTCAGAATAGTATATTTTGGGGGCTTTCCGGTTATACTGGCGATATATCACAGGAGTATTTTTTATTGAGGGATCGTATTTATGGACAAAAAAACACAGGGAACGACGATGAATTACCAGGTTGTTCCTTACTGGCTCTATTCAGGAAGAGCCGCCTTTTTTATATTACTCGCTGTACTTACCGGTTTTTCGGGCATGAATGCTTTTCTGCTCTGGTTGTTATTTTACGGTATTGTCTGGCAGCTGGTGGTGTCCCTCCGTTTACATACTTTAAAAGAGAAGGGGCTGGTATCCCGCAGTCATGATATCAGCCATTGGATAGTGTATGTTTACAGTATACCGGTGAAAGAAGAGCGGGCGATTTTAAAAAATCCGTGTTTTGCACTTGAGCAAAATATGAAAGACTTTTTTTCCCGCCTGCTGATAGTGAAAGGGATTACACAGGCTGGCTTTATTGCTCTGCTGCTGGTTCAGTATCTCCGGACAGAGGCAGACGTATTCAGCCTGACCACGCTGGCCGGGGCATTATCCGCGCTTGTTATGGCTGTGACACTTTATAAAACCGGGCAGCTTATCCGTGCATTATCCGCCAATGCGTTTTACACGGAAAAATTACAGTCGGAAAGCGGTTCTCTCTGGTATCAGCTCTGTTTTGTTTCCCGCCATTCAGAGAAAACGGCCGGGCTGGATAAATTACTGGCGTTATAAACACCGCCCCGCAGCATATATTCTCTGCGGGGAATACTGCTGTGCCGCCCGGTTATTTTTTTGCAATGGCTTTATCGGCGTGCGGCTCGATGGTAATGGCGTGTTCGACAGTCATCGCACCATCTTCAATATCCAGCGTGATATTCCAGTCAGCATCAAAAGGCACCACCATTCTGGCAGGAAGCTCATGAAAAAAACCGCTGCCGCCATGGGTACGAAACGGCATTCCTTTCCGGAACTGATTAAAATTCATTTTGGTCATCATTAAAACATTGCATGAACGACCACAATCCACCACCACAGTATCACCTGCTGTCAGGTGCATTCTTTTATGTAAAAACGGCATGATAACACTCCTGTTTTTATTGCTCCGGCAGAATAATGATTACTGATAATTACGTATTATCACGCAATATAATCCGGCAGAAATAATATTAAGGGTAATAGGCATTAACCAGCATACGCGGCTGTAATGCAATCACTTTTTTCTGTTCTTCCGATAATGTATGTGTTTCCAGCCAGCGATCTTTATACCGCTCGAAATCCGGAGATTCACTCAGATACAACGCCAGAAGATAATCAAAATCACGGATATCACTCTGTTCAAATACAGAAATCACTTCCCGGTAACAGACATTATGAGGCAATTTAATACGCTCGGTTAACATGCACTCCATCAGTTTCAGTGACGGAATTCCGGTATTCTGATATACAATTTTCAGTTGAGTGATCGCCTTTTCATAGCGGTTATCCACAATCAGTAAATCGCTGTAGAGCTGACGCAGTGCAATATCATCAGGGTACTGGCGGATCAGTGTATCAAACTGATTAAGTGCTTTTTCTTTCCCCTCATCAGTCTGACTGCCCGAGTATTTAATGACGTATGACATGGCCTGCTCTTTCGGAGCGTGTTCATGAGTATAAGCATAAGATGTAAACGGAAGACTCAGCATCCAGGCTAAAAATATCCAATTCTTCATGGAAATACGGTTCCCTGTATATTTACCGTGTATTGACTGTAACATAAGAGTCACAGTGAAAATTTAGGATGTTTACGAAAAACAGGGAGAGTATCTGCGGGTATGGTTAAACAAAAACAAAATGAAAAAAAAGAATACGAAGAAAGAGAAGGTGACAATGTTTTTACAGATTAATCTGATAGAGGATGCCGTAACAGATTCATACAGAATAACAGGGGATGTTCAGGTAATATAATAACCTGATGCTCCCTGTTATATAGACCTAACCGGCAGGAATAATATTCTTTTTCTTTGTCAGTGTTTTCCGCGCTATACGCCACACGAAAGTATTACCGGATAATATAACATTCAGACGAAATTTATTTTTCCCTGGCTTTTTGATTAAAGTAAAATCAGATTTGTGGTATCTGAAGTCTTTGATATAAGACTTTAAATCAGAATAAAGACCGGTGGCCAGCATGTTCCACATAAACTGAATCTGTAGGCTCAATACTTTAGCACGGACTTTGCTGAAAACGGATGACTTATCCGGTTTATTATAAGTTTCAGCAATGTAAGAAAGGATTTTTTTCCATGCATCGAGATCACTGATATAATCTTCTTTCTTCCATTTTTTATTCATCAGTGACTCGCTGTGATAAATATAATTATACAAATATTCTTTTATATAAGAGAATGAGCCTTTATTCAGGCATTCAAGGATAAATAAAACATCTTCTCCCACAACCATGGATGAATCAAAAATTACATTATTCCTATCCAAAAACTCTTTTTTCAGCATTAAACAGCAAATATCAAAATAATCAAAGTTAAGAAAGTCAGTAATAACGGAATCTGTGTTATCATAGCATACTGATTGTGTCGTATGATTGTCGGAATGTATTTTTCTGAATAAACAGTAAGCGAAGTCCCGGTTATCCTGTGTGATTTTATTGACCAGAGTGCTGATAAAACCCGGTTCATATGTGTCATCACTGTCCAGAAAGCAGATATAATATCCGGAGGCTGCTTTAATACCTTCATTGCGTGCGGAAGAAACACCACCGTTTTGTTTCCTGATATATCGGATGTGCTCATGTCTGTCCATATAAGCCCGGCAGACGGAGGCTGTGTTATCTGACGAACCATCATCAATAATGATTATTTCAACCGCCGGGTAGGTCTGTCTTATCACACTGTCCAGTGAGCGGCCGATAAATTTTTCAGCATTGTATGCCGGTATGATGACCGAGACTAAAGCGTTACTGCTCATATAATCGACTCTTAGTATATTACTGATTATTCAGTCACAAATGTTTTTATATGTCTGATGTTGATGTAAAAATAACTCCCGTAACGAAATAAACCATTTCCGCTCTGTCCTGTCAATCGTTAATGGCGGGTGACAGTATACCTGAAGTGACAGGCCGGCATGCAGTATCCGGTCTGTCCGGTGGTTTATGACTGACCGGGATATTGCTGCTTACTTATTCTTGTCAAAATAAGAAGAGAACGGAATTGCAGAGCCATCAGTTGAAAGTATCCGATCATGCTGCTTATCCTGTTCGACAATTGACGGGTCTAATGAATAGCCAAATAGTTCAGATAAAATATATTTGTTCATCAACCCGCTGAGCCATCCATCTTTATTGCGGTATTTTTCAACAAATTCACAGTTATAAGAAGGATTCTCTGACTTATATAAAAATGGAATCAGGAATTGTTCCGCACCTTTGGAAAAGCCATGGCCTTTGCCGACAATTTCTCCGTGATCAGAAGTATAGATAAAGATATAATCATCTGTAACTGATGTCACTTCATCATAAAGCCGGCCAATGACATTATCGGTATGACGGATGGTCAGATCATAGTCGCCGGTGTCATTCAGTTGTTGTTTTTCTGTGTCTGTATAGTTTGTATAGGGCATGTGATTACCCCATAAATGCAGAATAATAAACTTATATTCATCCGGTTCAGATAAGGCCTGCTTTAATAACCCGGGTAGTTTCATGTCATTGTTCTCTTCCACAATGACAGTATTATTTCTTTGGGCAAGATAGCCATATTTTGAACCGTTAACGCCTGCCAGGGACTGAGCACCCAGCCAGTAGGTTTTATATCCCTGATCCTGTGCTATTTCTATAACCGATTTTTGGCGGAATAAATTTTCTTCGCTTTCCGGTGTGTAAAATGAAAGCGATAATGAAATGGAGTTTCGTGTTATCGGAGAAGATGAATGTACTTTCTCTGTAACACAGGCATTGTCACCCCGAAAAATGCGTTCCATCTCAGGTGTCGTTTCTTTGGAATACCCGTAGATATGATACCTGGACGGAGATGATGATTCCCCGATGATAAAAATGATGATCTTATTCTGAGGTTTTCCGGCAGACACCAGTACCTGGTTTAGTTTCCGGTCAGGATAATTCTCCGCATACTTATCATGGCTGAGGGAAACGGCAGAAAGATACATAATATTTCCGGTGACAACAGGAAACTTATCCCGGAGGTATATACCCAATTCATAAGGGTCCTCCCTGAAATTTACGTATAGATTGCGATACTCCGGGATGACCTCTCTGAGCAGAGAAATCGTCAGAAAGCTGAAAACGACCAGCGGGGATAATTTAAACCAGCGGGGAAGGCTGAGTTTTTTTCTCCGGAAGCAGATAAAAATTAATACACTTATGCACAGGGCCGGAGATATGATGGAGTATAAGTAGTGCTCCAGCATCAGTGTTGCTTCAGAATTGTTGGTTTCCAGTGCTGAATCGAGTACACCTGCAGAAATTCGTTCATGGAATTCGGTGAAATAACCGACTTCCAGTGAAAACACCAGGGTAATAATAAATCCTGCAGTGGCAGGCAGCCAGTGCTTACTATTCAGAAGAATAATGGTACATAAAATCAAAAATAGTGTGGCTAAATGCGGAACCGATGAATCACGCTGATACAAAAATGTATTGGTGAGATAACTTAGCAGCATGATAGTAACGAATAACAGAAGGTATTTATATTTTTTCAGCATCAGGTCAATGGCCAATATTAAGAATAGTATTAAATTTTTTTATCAGCACTAAATGCTAAAGGATATCCCGCAGGAATACAATGTTTGTAAAAACAGCATGCTTCATCTTTCGTTAATAAAAATTTTCGTCAGAAATTTATATTGTCAATATCCTTAAAGGAGGCAGTTAATATTTTTTTATATCGGCCTGCTGGCTTAGGCTGGTTTACAGATGCCGTGCCGCCGGGGTTCGCTGCAGGTCCCTGCAATATGTTGCAGTACAGCCTGCAAAAAGGGGAAATTCAGATTGTTTTCCCGGAAATTATCGCCGATCCTTTCTGTTACTACGCGCTGACACCGGCCGGAATCCAAAAATCCGCCGCACACCACACGTTTGAATCCTGGCTTTTCAGCCAGGGAAATACAGCCCGCTGAAGGAGGTATTATGTGGAACATACACCCGACACGCAGCCGTTATATATTGCTGGCTCAGTATCTGTCGCCCCTGGATGCCCGGATTGAGGCCGGTTTACTGCAATCGGAAGGGATTGAGGTGATGCTGCTGGATGAAAATATTGTCTGGAATAATCAGATGTATGCACAGGCGGTCGGCGGTGTAAAACTGCTGGTTAATCAGGATGAATTAACCCGTGCGCAGGATATTCTGGCGGATTATCATCACGGAGATTTCGGGATTGATGAGGACGGGGAACCGGTTGATACAGGTCCGGAGCCGACAGCGGAAAACAGCAAAGAAGATTATGTCAATATGGGGTTTGTATTCCTTATCTTTCTGACGCTCGGGCTGGCAATTCCGTTTAAGGCGCTGCACCATCATCTGAAAAAGAAAACAAAGTAAATGCCGGATGAGGGGAATATCCGCCATCCGGCAGAAACATCAGTGATCGACAAACACAAACTTCAGCACAAACAGCAGAGCAACCAGAATCACACACGGATTCAGCTCTTTCAGACGTCCGGTGCCCAGCTTCATCACACAGTAAGAGATAAAACCGAGCGCAATACCGTCGGTGATTGAGAAACTGAACGGCATCATAATTGCGGTGATAAAGGCGGGAACCGCATCTGTCAGGTCATCCCAGTTTACCCGTGCCAGGCTGGATGTCATTAATACCCCGACATAAATCAGCGCACCGGCAACCGCATAGGCAGGTACCATACCGGCCAGCGGGGAGAGGAAAATCACCAGCAGGAACAGCAGCCCGACCACTACGGCTGTCAGCCCCGTCCGTCCGCCGACAGAAACCCCTGAGGTACTTTCAATATAGGCGGTGACCGACGAAGTGCCGATAAAACCGCCGAGCACTGAACTGACACTGTCCACATACAACGCTTTTTGCATATTCGGGAACTTGCCGTCCTTGTCTGCCAGTCCGGCTTTGTCGGTTACCCCGATAAGAGTACCGGATGAGTCAAACAGGTTAACCAGCATAAACGAGAAAATAATACCCGACAGACCGATATTAAAGGCACCGGCCACATCCACCTTGCCCAGCACACTGGTGACATCCGGCGGCATGGAGAAAATACCGTTGTAGGTGACATCCCCCAGCAGCCAGCCAATCAGTGTGGTGACCACGATAGAGATCAGCACCGCTGCGTGAATGCGGCGTGATGCCAGAATAGTGATAATAAAAAAGCCCAGAGCACCGAGCCAGACGGAGTGGGAGGTCAGATCGCCCATGGAAACCAGTGTGTCCGGGTTCGGAACGACCAGGCCGATATTCTTCAGTCCCATCATCGCGATAAACAGCCCGATACCACTGGTGATCCCCACCCGCAGACCAAGCGGGATATTGGCAATCATCCAGTAACGGATGCGGAACAGAGTCAGCAGCAGCATGCCGAGCGCACCCCAGAAAATAGCGCCCATCCCGATTTGCCAGGAGTAACCCATGGCAGAAACCACGCCGAAAGCAAAAAAGGCGTTCAGGCCCATAGCCGGTGCCAGTGCAACCGGCAGATTTGCCAGACAGCCCATCAGAATACAGCCGAATGCAGCAATCAGACAGGTGGTCACGAAGACTGCCTGTGTGTCCATCCCGGCGGCGCCGAGAATTTGCGGGTTAACAAAAATGATATACACCATGGTAAGAAAGGTGGTTATACCGGCGATAACTTCAGTTCTTGCAGTCGTACCGTGTGCCTGTAAACGGAATAAACGTCCCAGTACACCCGTTTCCCGGATGTTTTCCGGTGTGTGATTATCCATTTTATGCTCCTGTCTCCCGGGGAAAAGATAACTGGTCTGATAAATGCATAATCAATGCCAGCATCGTAATGACTTTCCGTGAGAAACCGTAATCATCCGGTTATGCCGCAATAATTTGTAACAGTTGCGGCGGGGATCACCTTTATTCCGGCACGTCTCACAGGACAGAGAGAACACCGTGAATCCGCATTATCAATGTGAGAGAAAAACAGGGGACAGTGATGAACAGTGAGAAAAATAAGCACACCTGCACGCGCAGCCGTGAAGAAATGACAACACTCCTTGCTGTGGCACGCAGTGAGGCACCTGCGGATTATCGTATTGATAATGTCCGGATACTGGATCTGATTAACGGCGGGGAATTTCCGGGGCCGGTAGTGATAAGCGGGCGGGTGATTGCCGGTGTCGGCCCGGTGTATAAAGATGCCCCCGCACATCAGGTGGTTGACGGTAAAAATGCGGTGGTTGTGCCAGGATTTATCGACTCTCACCTGCACATTGAATCCGGCATGATGACCCCGGTTACGTTTGAAAGCGCCACACTGCCGCTGGGGGTTACGTCGATAGTGTGTGATCCGCATGAAATTGTGAATGTGATGGGGAAGGAGGGGATAGAGTGGTTTCTGCGCTGCGCGGAGCAGGCACAGCAGAATCAGTTTGTTCAGGTCAGCTCCTGTGTGCCTGCATTGCCGGGCAGTGATGTGAACGGCGCGGATTTTCCGCTGACGGAGATGCTGCAATATAAAGATCATCCGCATGTGCTGGGGCTGGCGGAGATGATGAATTTCCCGGCGGTGATTGCCGGTGAGGCAGAAACGCTGGATAAACTGGATGCATTCCGCGATATGACACTGGATGGCCACTGTCCGGTGGTCACCGGAAAAGATCTTAACGGTTATATTGCCGGAGGGATAGAAAACTGCCATGAATCTCACCGCTATGAGGAAGGATTAGAAAAACTGGCACTGGGAATGACACTGATGATCCGTGAAGGCTCCGCGGCACGAAACCTGGATGCACTGGCACCGCTGATCACGGCGATGAGCAGCCCGCAGTGTCTGTTATGCACAGATGACCGCAACCCGTGGGAAATCATTCATGAAGGGCATATTAATGCGCTGGTGTATCGTCTGATCAATCAGCATCAGATTCCGGTGCATGTGGCTTACCGGGTCGCCAGCTGGTCTGCCGCACGGCATTTCGGGCTGAAAAATCTGGGGCTGGTGGCTCCGGGGAAACAGGCGGATCTGGTGCTGCTGAGAGATGAGAAAACGGTCGATATTCAGGCCGTTATGTGCGGCGGCCGCTGGGTGGATAAAGCGGCACTGTTGCGTGAGCGGGAGGCAAAACAGGCGGCATCACGTCCGCCGATGCAGAATACGGTCCGCCGTCAGGCGGTGACCGCTCAATCTCTGACCTTTGTACCGGAAGCGGGCCGTGAGTATCGAGCCATCAGTGTGATCCCGAATGAACTAATCACCTGCGAGCAGCGTGTCAGTTGGGATGGTCGCCGCTACGATTGTGATAACATCTGCTCGCTTGCGGTGATTGAACGTTATGGCCGTCAGATACCGCCGGCAACCGCATTGCTGCATAACTTCGGCCTGATACGAGGGGCACTGGCATCAACGGTCAGTCACGACAGCCACAATATTGTGGTGGCCGGTATTGATCCGATGGATATGGCGCTGGCGGTGAATCAGCTGATTGCCGGGGGCGGCGGGATGTGCGTGGTGGCTGACGGACGGGTGCTGAGCCATGCGACACTGCCGATCGCCGGGCTGATGAGTGATAAAACGGCGGATGAGATTGCCGCTGAAATCGAATCCCTGAAAGCAGCCTGCCGCGACTGCGGAGTGATGCTGGACGAGCCGTTTATTCAGATGACATTTCTGTCACTGCCGGTGATCCCGACGCTGAAACTTACCAGCCTCGGGTTATATGATGTGAATAAATTTATTTTTACACACAGTGAGTTAACCGCATAAACAAAAAAGGACAGAGACGGTCTGTCTCTGTCCTTATGAACTACAGCACGCGGCTGAGAAATGCGGCGGTACGCGGATTTTGCGGGTGATTAAAGATCTGCTCCGGTGTGCCGGACTCCTGAATAACCCCCTGGTCGATAAAAAAGACGCGGTTTGCCACTTCGCGGGCAAAGTTCATCTCATGGGTCACAATCACCATGGTCATGCCTTCATGTGCCAGATTTTTCATCACATTCAGTACTTCGCCGACCAGCTCGGGATCGAGGGCAGAGGTGGGTTCATCAAACAGCAGTACGGTCGGGTCCATTGCGAGGGCACGGGCGATGGCCACCCGCTGCTGTTGTCCGCCGGACAAACTCTCCGGCCAGGCATCAATTTTGTCCGGCAGACCGACTTTTTCCAGTAATTGTTCTGCTTTCAGCAGGGCATCAGCTTTTTTCAGTCCGGACACCATCAGCGGTGCCATCGTGATATTATCCAGCACGGTCATATGCGGAAACAGATTAAAGCGCTGAAATACCATGCCGGCATGTGCACGCATCCGGTTCAGGTCGGTTTTCGGGTCACACACATCGGTGCCGTTAACCACGATTTCACCGGAGTCCGCCCGCTCCAGGGCATTCAGGCAGCGCAGAAAGGTACTCTTCCCGGAGCCGGACGGCCCTATCACACAAACAACTTCCTGCGGGCGGATATCACAGCTGATACCGCGCAGTACATGCGTGTCGCCGAACTTTTTCTGTAAATTTTTAACGTGAATCACTTCTGCTCAACCTTCTTTCGGTGTATTGAACCAGCTGTGCCAGCAGGAATGTCAGCATCCAGTAAATAACGGAGATGACCAGGTACGGTTCCCAGTAAGTTGCATATGCACCGGACACTGTCCGCGCCGCATAGGCCAGGTCGGCAAGGCCGATAGCGGAGGCCAGGGAGGAATCTTTGACAATGGCGATGGCATTGTTTCCCAGCGGCGGCAGAATACGGCGGAAAGCCTGTGGCAGGATCACCTTGCGCATGGTTTTTCCCCAGCTCATGCCCAGTGCACGGGAGGCTTCTGTCTGTCCGCGATCAACGGACTGTATCCCGGCCCGGAAAATCTCGGAAACATACGCCCCGGCATTGAGTGTGATAGCAACAATACAGGAGAGAAATGCACCATAGTCTGAACGCAGCATTCTGGCGGTATCTGAAGAGATAATCCCGCCGGTGACCATCAGTCCGTCACGCGGATTAATAAACAGCGGCACCAGTGCAAAGTGTACTACCATGATCTGTACAAACAGCGGCGTACCGCGGAATGCACTGACATAAAACCGTACCGGATACTGTACAAAGAACAACAACAGCCATTTCGCCGGACCGCGCTCTGCACGGGCTGTCCGGCCGAGACCGAGTGTCAGTCCCCACAGGGTCCCTAAGATGACGCAGATAATAGTACATTTAATCGTCATCAGTGCCCCTTCCATAAACAACGGGGCGTATTCTTCTATAATTTCCCAGCGGAAAGCTGACATAACATCCATCCTGAAAAAACAGTTCAAACCCGCCGCAGGAGCGGGTTTCTCATCAGATAAATAATAAATTACTGCGCGGGCAGGGAAGGTACGTCGTTATCGAACCATTTCTGATAGATCTTGGCATAAGTTCCGTCAGCAATGATTTTTGCCAGACCCCGGTTAATTTTTTCCTGTAATTCGGTATTACCTTTGGCGACGGCAATCCCGAAATACTGTTTTTCAAAATGATTGTCGTAAATCAGTTTAAATTTCTTATCCGGATGGGTTTTGATATAAAACTTCACTACCCCGACATCGCCGACAGCTGCATCAACACCGTCTTCATATAATTCCTGTAACAGCAGCGGGGTATTATCGAACCGTTTGATGGCAGTGCTGTTTTTACCTAGCACATCAGAAACCACAATATCTCCGGTGCTGGAGTTCACCACACCGACGTTATATTTGCTCAGTTCAGATAATGCGCTTATCGGTGAATTTTCATTCACCACAATCGCCTGTTCTGCCGGGAAATACGGGGCGGAGAAATCCACCATCTGCTTCCGTTTGTCAGTAATGGTGATACCGGAGATTAAAATATCGCGATCCCCGGCGGACAGTGTGGCGAAAATACCTTCCCACGGCGTGTTGATTAATTTGACATCAAAATCTTCGGCAGCGGCGACCGCTTTAATAATATCGATATCAAACCCTTCGAGTTGTTTTTCACTGTTCTCAAATTCAAACGGACGATAGGTGCCGCCGGCACCAACCACATAAGTTTCTTTGGCCTGACTTACCCCGGTGAATGCTAATAGTGATAAACAGCCTGCAAAGACCAATTTCTTAAACATAACAACCTCATTTTTATGCGTGATTTTTAATTAAAAATACATAAATATTCATTTAATGGCAATAACTATTTAAAAATAAGCAAAGAGGCAGCAGATGATCAGCCTGCGGGACAGCGCAGGCAGAGTCTTATACGGGAAATTAAGAAAAACAGAGCGGATGTGGCGGAACGTGCGGCGGGACGTGACAATTTATACAGATTAATACCGCCTTAATATCCGGCAGGCAGATCCGGATCAGAATACACCGGCTGATGTCAGTGGTGTGATGCGGTGCGGGTGAACCGCATCATCCCCCAATAACTGTTGTGTGTTTTTTCTGTCAGTTGCCAGCCGGATTGTTCCAGTGCGGGACGAAGTGCATGATTGATAATCCGGTGCGCCATGACCAGCACAGCACCGTGTTCCTGTGCATAACCAGCCAGGATGTTGGCAGCGTTTTGCGCCCGTTCACGCACCTGTGCCACGGAGGGAACGGATTTTCCGCCACCCGCCAGCCACAACAGGCGGAATGCCGTCACCCACAACATCGGCGGCAGTTTTACCGGCATCAGCAGTGCAGGTGAGAACAGCGGAAGTACGGCTTCATGCAGTTCGTCAATAATGGCGCAGGGGGTGATCCCGAGTGCTGCCAGTGATGCCGTGGTACGGAACAGCGGGCTGGCCACCGGGAAATAGCGGGATAACTCCTCTGCGGATAAGGATAACGGCGGGGAGGATGGCGGAATAATGCCCCCCGTATCATATTCTGCCAGCCAGGCATGCAGATCACGCAGTGCCAGCGGCGTTTTCTTATCCGGTACCGGTTCCCCGTGACGGATCAGCAGGATTTCCTGAATCATGTTATTCCCTTAAATAATAAAAACAGCGGATTACCCGAATCAATAATATAAATACAAGGTGCTGAAATGCAAAAAATGATTGCTGTTGGTGATGAATATTACTGGTCACAGCCGGTGCTGGCAGAACAACTGCGGGTACTCGGTTTACAGCCGGGAGATACGGTGATGGTACATGCTTCTCTGCGTGCAGCCGGGCCATGTCTCAACGGCGCGGATGACCTTATTGATGCACTTTTACAGTGTACCGGTGAGAACGGCACACTGCTGTGTTATGTCAACTGGCTGGAAAATTATGAAGACAGCACCGGGGATGACGGATGTGTCCCGGCGGTACTGAAACCGCTGATTACGCCGTTTGATGTGCGGACCTCCCGGGCAAATCCGGATCATGGTGTGTTTGCCGAATGTTTCCGTACCCGGCCGGGCGCGCTGCGCAGTGCGAATCCGGGGGCCTCTGTCGCGGCAATCGGTGCAAAAGCGACATATTTTACGGAAAATCATCCGCTGTGTTACGGGTATGGTGAGGATTCACCGTTTGCACGGCTGGTGGCTGAGGATGGTAAGGTTTTGATGCCGGGGGCGCCGGCGGATACCATGAGTCTGCTGCATCATGCGGAAAGCATTGCACCGCTGAGGAATAAACGCATCCGCCGCAAAGAATTACCGCTGCGCCGGGCTGACGGCAGTACGGACTGGGTGATGAGTGAGGAGTTTGATACGGCGGACCCGGTGTGTGACTGTTTTCCGGAAGGCTATTTTGCACAGATTGTCGCGGATTTTTGTCAGCAGAATAACAACGTGCGGCAGGGAAATGTTGGTAGTGCGGCGGCATTGCTGGTCAGTGCGCGGGAGATGCGGGATTTTGCGGTCAGCTGGATGATGGCGTATCAGCATAATGCGGGGTAACCGGTGAACCGGTGCGGCGGATCACCACACCGGTTTTCTGTTATCAGGTATAAAAATATTTCAGCACATGGAAGAAGACCGGGGCGGCAAAGCAAAGGGAGTCCAGTCTGTCCATCATGCCGCCGTGACCCTCAATCATCGCACCGAAATCTTTGATCCCGCTGTCCCGCTTGATAGCGGACATACACAATCCGCCCGCAAAACCGGCCAGGCAAATCATCAGTGAGAGCAGGAAGGCGGCCCACGGACTGAACGGAGTGGCCCACCACAGCGCCATCCCGACCAGGCTGGCACTGACGATCCCGCCGATAAAGCCCTCAATGGTTTTATTCGGGCTCAGTTTCGGCACAATCGGGTGCTTGCCGAACAGCTTACCGAATACGTATTGCAGCACATCGGAAATCTGAACCACGATCATCAGAAACAGCAGCAGATTGATATTATCCGTAAAACCCGGGATCGGCAGAACCAGCAGTGCAGGGGCATAACTGAGGCAGTAAACTGCAATCATCACACTCCACTGGATTTTTGCCATCCGCTCCAGGAAATGGCGGGTATCGCCGGACAGCACCATCCGGGTCGGGATAAACAGGAAGGCATATACCGGGATAAAGACCGCCAGCAGGTTATACCACTGGATACCGACCAGTACATACTGTACCGGCAGGATGATAAAGAAGCACCAGAACAGTGCGCCGTGGTCGGCGCGGTGTGTCGGGGTCAGCGTGATAAGCTCACGCAGTGCCAGCAGGGACATGAAGGCAAACAGCACCACCGAACCGATTGGTCCGATACTGATAGCGACAGCCGCAATGATACACATCAGCCACCAGGCACGGATGCGGGCATTGAGGTTGCTGATAACGGAGGTATTTCCCTTAATCTGTTTCAGGATCAGACCGATAACCGTTGCCACCGCCAGGAACCCGAACAGTCCGCTGAAGATCCAGAATAATTCATTATCTTTCATGATGTATTGCCTCTAACGCCAGGCGGGTCCGCACTAAAAAGTCCGCTTTGCTCTCTTCTTCTCCGGCCGGTTCAGCCGGGGCACCGAATGTGGCAGTGCAGATCACCGGCACAACCAGCCGCGAGCCTTTCGGCAGTACACGGTTGAGATTTTCCAGATACACCGGTACCAGTACGGCATCCGGATTATTACGTGATAAATGCCAGAGTCCGGCTTTGAAATCCTGAATTTTTTCACCGTCGCCGCGCGTGCCTTCCGGGAACAAAATCAGGGAATCCCCGCTGTTGAGGACGTTTTGCATCACGTCCAGCGGATTTTCAGCCGGGGTGGCATTCTGCTGCTCATTGTCAGCGGCCGGTTCAATTTTTTTACCGCGGGCGATCAGCACCGCGCCGAATATGCGTTTGGCAATATAACGGCGGAACCGGGTTTTATCCCAGTAATCCTGAGCGGCGACCGGGTGAACATGTTTGCGTGCCGCGTTGCTCAGGCAGGACCAAATCACCAGCCCGTCGAGATGACTGGAGTGGTTGGCGTAATAAATACAGGGTTTGCCTTCCGGCAGCGGAGCGTTCTGCTTTGCACGGATGCCGGTCAGAAACCGGCATACCGACACCAGCAGCGCCGAGACAATTTTTTGATCCGGCGAAAACGTTTTACGGGTCATCCTTTATTATCCTTATGTAAATCCGCTATCAGTATGCGGGTACGGCGCACAGCAGTCCAGAGTGCGCCAAGGGCGATCACCCACAGGATGATAAGAAACAGCCACTGAGCCTGATACAGCGGGATAAAACAGGCGGCAACGGTACCTGCTGTCAGTAGTGCCATCCGGTGCTGTTTTGCCATCGGACCGGAAAATTTCTGCGGTTGCTCGCAACTGCCGCCGAGTACGCGGACATAGGCAGTCATCATCGCCATCAGGGCGGCCGCCCAGCCCAGTTGCGGGGCATAGGCCACAAAACCGGCCAGCCCGTAACCGGTAATAACGAGAATAAGGCTGTCTGAGATACGATCCGGCAAATCATTAAAGACGGCACCGGCAGGGCTGCGCAGTCCGCCTTCCACCGCGACCATTCCGTCCAGCAGATTGCAGATAAGCCGCCCCTGTATCATCAGCGCCGTCAGCAGAAACAGGACGATACGCAGCACAGTGAGTTCACTGTTCAGTGCACCATATAAGGCGGCAGCGGCGAACAATGCACAGACAGAACCGGCAACAGAGATACCATTCGGTGTTGCGCCGCGCCGTTGCAGCAGGCGGGCGGCAGCGGTCGCCCAGCGGGTCTGCCGGGCCTTTATCGGACGTCTGTCCCTGATTTCTGATTCCATATTCTTTCCGTCATGTGAAAATTAATCTGTTGATAATATAAGGTTTCGTGGCTTATTAATAATAGTGATGCGGCAAAATCGTTAAATATTTTGTTATACAGCCGATTGTGCGGGTGGTGCGGATAACGGCATATCTTAGCTGAAAAGCGACTAAGGAAAGCGCCGCCCTTATGGCAGGATAACGGTGTAACCAGGCAGACTATTATTGAGGTGATTATGTCAGAACAATCCCGCCGTTCTTTGCAGAGAGAAACCCGGCTGACGCAAAGCGGCCGTAACCCGGCAGCGCAGCACGGATTTGTGAATACCCCGGTATACCGCGGCTCCACGGTTGTGTTTCCGTCGTATGATGCACTGATCAACCGCCGTGCGGAATTCCATTACGGCACGGACGGTACACCGACGATTGCGGCACTGGAAAATGCCTGGAGTGAGCTGACCGGTGCCGCAGGCACGGTTCTATCCCCGTCGGGACTCGGTGCCGTGACTCTGGCTCTGCTGACCACACTGAAGAGTGGCGACCATCTGCTGATGACCGATTCTGTCTATCACCCGACCCGGCAGTTATGCGGCGGTCTGCTGGCGAAGATGGGAGTCACCACCACCTATTATGACCCGCTGATCGGTGCGGGGATTGAATCCCTTATCCGTCCGGAAACAACCGTGATTTTCCTTGAATCCCCCGGCTCCCAGACCTTTGAGGTGCAGGATGTTCCGGCGATTACGGCGGTGGCAAAACGTCATCATATTACGACTGTTATTGATAATACCTGGGCGACTCCGCTCTTTTTCCGTGCTCATGAACACGGCTGCGATATCTCCCTTGAAGCCGGAACCAAATATCCCGGCGGCCATTCCGATGTGCTGATGGGGCTTATTTCCGCCAATGAACAGTGGTGGCCGGAACTGCGCAAAACCTACGATCAGATGGCGATGCTGCCGGGAGCTGAAGATTGTTTCCTGGTTCTGCGCGGGCTGCGCACGCTGCACATCCGGCTGAAGGAGGCGCAGAACCGGGCTCTGAAAGTCGCGGAGTGGTTACAGTCCCGTCCGGAAGTCAGCAAAGTGCTGCATCCGGCATTTCCGGGATGCCCGGGACATGAGATCTGGAAGCGGGATTTCACCGGGTCGTCCGGTCTGTTCTCTGTGGTGCTGGATGAAAAATATACCCCGGGTGATCTGGCCGGAATGCTCGACGGTCTGGATATTTTTGCTATGGGGTATTCCTGGGGTGGCTTTGAGAGCCTGATTATCCCGTTTGACTGCAGCCGTTACCGGACCGTTACCCGCTGGCCGCCGGGCGGGCTGACGCTGCGCCTGCAAATCGGTCTGGAAGACACCGATGACCTGATCGCGGATTTAACCGCCGGATTTGAACGGCTGAATGCAGTGCACTGAGATACAAAAGAATCAGCCCGGGGTGACCGGGCTGATTCTCAGAAAGGTGATATCAAATATTCGGCAGATAACCGGCGCTTTTGATGAACTCAATAGAGACCACCAGCAGGCCGAACAGGAAGATAAAGAGCAGTACACCATTACCGCCTGCAACACGGTAAGCACCGGCTTTCGGGTTCTGCCGTACTTTCCACGCTAATAATGATGGCAGGATCAGCGCCAGGAAGGAGAGCGCCATCGCGGCATACGCCAGTGCACCGGTGAAGCTTTTGTAATACAGGGCACAGATAAGCGGCAGAGCGAACGTCAGAATCCCGGTCTGAGTACGGCCGAATGCGGAGTTTTTGCGTCTGAACAGATCGGCCAGGTAGTCAAATAACCCCAGCGCCACGCCCAGGAACGAAGTGGCCAGTGCCAGATCCATAAACAGACTGACTGCGATATCCACATATTTATTGGCAACGGTTTCGCTGAGTGCGGTCAGTAACCCGTCAAGGCCGGATTTCTGCGCCAGAATACCGAAGAAGGTATCAGACGGGATCGCGCCGAGGGTCGCAACCTGCCACAGCAGATACGCCACCAGCGGAATGGCACTGCCGGTCAGGAAAATAAAGCGCAGCTTTTTGCTGTCGCCGTTCATGTAATTAACCAGGCTCGGCACACTGCCGTGGAAACCAAAAGAGGTAAACACCAGAGGGATAGCGGAAAGCACCAGACCGTTCTGGATCGGCATGCTGACAAGGTTAGTCATATTCACATGCGGCATCATGACGGCGAGCATGATGATCAGAAAGATAATTTTGCCGGTGAACAGGATACGGTTGATAAAATCAACGGAGTGAGTTCCGACACACACCACAAGGCCACCCACGAGGGTGAAGATGATAGTAGCCGTACCCGGTGTAACGGATAATTTCCACCAGTTTTGCAGGCTGGCGGAGATCATTTCCCCGGCGCCGCCGATATACGCGGTCGTCAGCGCATACATCAGCAATAACATGCTGAAACCGGTCAGGAGCTGACCCGGTAATCCGAGGTATTGACGGGCGACACTGCCTAAGCCGGTATCCGGTGAACTGTACTGATAAACTTCAACCATCAGTAATGCGGTATAACTCATGATAGCCCACAGGCCGATCAGAATAACCGCAATGACCGGAAAACCGATCCCCGCAGCCGCCAGGGGCATTGCCAGCATACCGGCACCGATCGTTGTTCCCGCAACAATCAGAACACTGCCGAGTGTACGATTTTTCACCAAAACCTCATGATATTTCAATCAATAATATGTGAGCAAAGCGTAATGAAAAACCGGAAAGGTGTCAAATTTAAATTACGTATATCGTAAAGATATCGTTACACTACGGGCGTAAAAAAACCGGATTGCTGATCCGGTCACATTATCATTCAGAGTTCGATTTCAATATCACTCAGCGGGTAACAACTGCAGGGCAGAATTTCACCGTCATTAATAAACGCCACCGGCCGCTGCCGGTAACCGACTTTTCCGCGCTTCAGGCGGACACGGCAGGCACCGCAATAGCCTTCGCGACACTGGTATTCCACCGGGACGGATTGTTCGAGTGTATTGAGCAGGTTGTTGTGTTCTTCACTGACATAATGCAGATGAATACCCTGCATGTTGCCATGCAGGGTGACTTTATAGCGGGACATCAGAGCTCGAAGTTACTCAGTTCGTCAGTATTAACTTCAGAGTCAATCTGACCGACCAGATAGGAGCTGACTTCCACTTCCTGTGGTGCCACCTGGACGTTATCCGATACCAGCCATGCGTTGATCCACGGAATCGGATTCGAACGGACGCTGAACGGCAGAGGCAGACCCACCGCCTGCATACGGATATTGGTGATATATTCCACATACTGACACAGGATATCTTTATTCAGACCGATCATGGAGCCGTTGCAGAACAGGTAATCTGCCCACTCTTTTTCCTGCTCCGCTGCGCGGACAAACAGGTCATAGCAATCCTGCTCACACTCTTTGGCGATTTCCGCCATTTCCGGGTCATCCTGGCCGCTGCGCAGCAGGTTAAGCATATGCTGGGTGCCGGTCAGGTGCAGGGCTTCATCACGGGCGATCAGTTTGATGATTTTGGCGTTACCTTCCATCAGTTCGCGCTCGGCAAAGGCAAAGGAGCAGGCGAAACTGACATAGAAACGAATCGCTTCCAGTGCGTTGACACTCATCAGGCACAGATAAAGCTGACGTTTCAGGGCGCGCAGGGTAACCGTAAAGGTTTTACCGTTTGCCGTGTGCGTACCTTCACCAAACATATGATATTCATTGGTCATCCGGATCAGGTCATCATAATAGCCGGAAATATCTTCCGCACGCTTGATGATCTCTTCGTTTGCCACGATATCATCGAACACCACCGCAGGGTCATTCACGATATTACGGATAATATGCGTGTAAGAACGGGAGTGAATGGTTTCCGAGAAAGACCAGGTTTCGACCCAGGTTTCCAGCTCCGGAATGGAGATCAGCGGCAGCAGTGCCACATTCGGGCTGCGGCCCTGGATGGAATCCAGCAGGGTCTGGTATTTCAGGTTACTGATGAAAATGTGTTTTTCGTGATCCGGCAGGGCATTGTAGTCAATGCGGTCGCGGGACACGTCCACTTCTTCCGGACGCCAGAAGAAGGAGAGCTGTTTTTCAATCAGTGATTCAAAAATCGGGTACTTCTGCTGATCATAACGGGCAACGTTTACCGGCTGCCCGAAGAACATCGGCTCTTTGAGCTGATCATTGTGTACCTGTGAAAATGTTGTATAAGCCATTCTGTTTACCTTAAATTTTACACGCGCCGCCTTCACAGCCATCATCGTCGGCGATAACCACTTCCTCAGGGAGATCTTCCTGGGTATCTTCCGCGCCATCGCGGGTATTGTGGTAATAAAGTGTTTTTACACCGTATTTATAAGCCAGCAGCAAATCTTTCAGTAACTGGTTCATCGGCACTTTGCCGCTCGGGAACCGGGTCGGGTCATAGTTGGTGTTGGACGAAATTGCCTGGTCGACAAATTTCTGCATAATTCCCACCAGCTGGAGATAGCCCTCGTTACCCGGCATCTGCCATAACAGCTCATAGGCAGATTTCAGGCGCTCATACTCCGGCACCACCTGACGCAGAATACCGTCTTTCGAGGCTTTCACGCTGATATAGCCACGTGGAGGCTCAATACCGTTGGTGGCATTGGAAATCTGCGATGATGTCTCTGACGGCATCAGGGCGGACAGGGTGGAGTTACGCAGACCGTGTTTTTTGATCTCTTCGCGCAAGCCTTCCCAGTCATAATGCAGTGGTTCGTTAGTCAGCTGATCCAGGGTTTTCTTGTACGTGTCGATCGGCAGAATACCCTGTGAATAGGTGGTTTCGTTAAACCACGGACATGCACCGTACTCTTTCGCCAGCTCATTGGAGGCTTTCAGCAGGTAATACTGAATAGCTTCAAAGGTGCGGTGAGTCAGGTTGTTTGCGCTGCCGTCAGAATAGCGCACGCCGTGTTTCGCCAGATAATAAGCGAAGTTAATCACACCGATACCCAGGGTACGGCGGCCCATTGAGCCTTTACGTGCCGCTTCAATCGGATAATCCTGGTAATCGAGCAGGGCATCAAGGGCGCGTACTGCCAGGATTGCCAGCTCTTCCAGCTCATCGAGGTTCTCAATAGCACCCAGGTTGAACGCAGACAGCGTACACAGTGCGATTTCCCCGTTCGGATCATTCATGTCGTTGAGCGGTTTGGTCGGCAGGGCGATTTCCAGACACAGGTTGGACTGGCGCACCGGCGCGATAAACGGGTCAAACGGGCTGTGGGTATTACAGTGATCCACGTTCTGGATATAGATACGGCCGGTAGACGCACGTTCCTGCATCATCAGGGAGAACAGTTCCACCGCTTTCAGCGTCTGTTTGCGGATTGACGGATCTTTCTCGTACTGCGCATAAAGACGCTCGAACGCATCCTGGTCGGCGAAGAACGCGTCATATAACCCCGGCACATCCGACGGACTGAACAGGGTGATATCCTGGCCTTTGATCAGGCGCTCATACATCAGTTTGTTGATCTGGACGCCGTAGTCGAGGTGGCGGACACGGTTGCCCTCAACACCACGGTTGTTTTTCAGCACCAGCAGGCTTTCCACTTCCAGATGCCATATCGGGTAGAACAGCGTTGCCGCACCACCGCGCACACCGCCCTGAGAGCAGGATTTTACCGCGGTCTGGAAATGTTTGTAGAACGGGATACAGCCGGTATGGAATGCTTCACCGCCGCGGATCGGGCTGCCGAGTGCACGGATACGGCCCGCATTGATACCGATACCGGCACGCTGGGACACGTATTTGACAATCGCACCGGAGGTCGCGTTGATGGAATCCAGGCTGTCGCCGCACTCGATCAGCACACAGGAGCTGAACTGGCGGGTCGGGGTGCGGACACCGGCCATGATCGGTGTCGGCAGGGAAATTTTAAAGGTTGACGTGGCGTCATAAAACCGGCGGATATAATCCAGACGGGTCTCTTTCGGGTAATGCGAGAACAGACAGGCCGCAACCAGGATATACAGGAACTGTGCACTTTCATACACTTCACCGGTAACGCGGTTCTGAACCAGATACTTTCCTTCCAGCTGTTTGACGGCGGCGTAGGAGAAATTCATGTCACGCCAGTGATCGATGAACTCATTCATCTGGTCAAACTCAGCTTCGGTATAATCGGTTAACAGATTTTCGTCATATTTACCGGCGGCAACCATTTTCTGCACATGCGCATATAACGCAGGCGGCTCAAACTGGCCGTAGGCTTTTTTACGCAGGTTAAAAATGGCCAGGCGGGCGGACAGATACTGATAATCCGGCGTTTCAGCGGAGATCAGGTCAGCAGCCGCCTTAATCATGGTTTCATGAATATCTGCGGTACGGATCCCGTCGTAGAACTGAATCTGGGAACGTAACTCGACCTGAGAGACAGAGACATTATTCAGGCCTTCAGCCGCCCAGGTAATGACGCGGTGGATTTTGTCTAAATCGATACGTTCTTTGTGACCATCACGTTTGGTAACAAGCAGATTCTGGTTCATCAGTTGATATACCCTGTTTTGAAAATGACACCTTATTGTGATTAACGCGCTGATAACGTGTATCCGCCCGATAAAAAACGATCCCCGGAACAAATATTCCGGGAAAGTCAATAGCGGGCGCTGAGCGATTTAAACACAAGATGTAGTGTGTCTGTAAAAGATGGGTAACAAGATAATGATAAATGCGCTCCGGATCAAGTGCATAAAATCAGGATCTTTTGTGGATAACTTGAGGATAGTCACCCGCTGACAGAGTGGTAAGCACCGAGATCACTGACAAAATGAAACTGTGCTTACCTTGTTACGCAAAGCGATAATTTTAGAAAAATGCGATTTGTTTGGCGTTTTATTAATCGGCGGAGCAATTAACTTGACACTATAAAATAAAACGCGTATGCAACATATAATTTACATCCACATTAGGTGCCAGCCAGAATTTATCGCTTAACGGATTGTAATGTAAGCCGGTCATATGCTGCTCACGCAGGCCGGTGTTATTCAGCCAGTCAATCAGTTCTGCCGGACGGATAAATTTTTTCGCGTCGTGTGTGCCGGGCGGAACCATCTTCAGGATATATTCTGCTGCGATAACTGCCATAAACCAGGCTTTTTTGTTGCGGTTAATGGTGGAGAACACCACATCGCCCCCCGGCTTCACCAGGCGGGCACAGGCCCGTACCACGGAGGCAGGGTCGGGTACGTGCTCCAGCATCTCCATGCAGGTCACCACATCATACTGCTGTGCATGCTGCTCAGCGTGCTGTTCAACGGTTTCCTGAACATAGGTGATATCCGTACCGCTTTCCAGGGCATGCAGGCGCGCAACCTGAAGCGGTTCGGTGCCCATGTCCAGTCCGGTGACGTCCGCACCTTCCCGCGCCATACTTTCTGCCAGAATTCCGCCACCGCAGCCGACATCCAGCACTTTCTTTCCGAATACACCGTTAACCCGCTGCTGAATATAGGCCAGACGCAGCGGATTGATCCGGTGCAGCGGTTTAAATTCACCCTCAAGATCCCACCAGCGTGAGGCAACATCCTCAAATTTTTTAATTTCGGCAGGATCGACGTTGGCTGTCAGCGGGGAAGCGGTATCATTCATGGTCTTTATTCTCTCTCTTGCTGCGGCAGAACCTGCCGGAATACGCGATGGCGTCAGTATACAATGCCGGACGCGGATGCGTCAGAAATAAAATACTCTCCCGATTTCTCTATCTCTTTTTTTAAACATTGGCGATTTGTGGTATAGTTCCACACCTTTGAATCCGGAGTGAATGAGGGATACTGGCTCCATGAGCGACAATGCCAAAGAAATCTTGCCCGTTAACATCGAAGAAGAGCTGAAAAGCTCATATCTGGATTACGCCATGTCCGTTATTGTCGGACGCGCACTCCCCGATGTCAGGGATGGTCTGAAACCGGTTCACCGCCGCGTGTTATTCGCGATGAAAGAACTGGGTAACGACTGGAATAAAGCCTATAAAAAGTCTGCCCGTGTGGTCGGGGACGTGATCGGTAAATATCACCCTCATGGTGACAGTGCTGTGTATGAAACGATTGTCCGTCTGGCTCAGCCGTTCTCAATGCGCTATATGCTGGTGGATGGCCAGGGTAACTTTGGTTCAATCGACGGTGACTCCGCAGCAGCAATGCGTTATACGGAAGTCCGTATGGCGAAAATTGCCCATGAACTGTTAGCCGACATTGATAAAGAAACCGTGGATTTTGTACCGAACTATGACGGTACTGAAATGATCCCGGAAGTGATGCCGACCCGCATCCCGAACCTGCTGGTTAATGGTTCATCCGGTATTGCTGTCGGGATGGCAACCAATATTCCGCCGCATAACCTGGGTGAAGTCATCGACGGCTGCCTGGCCTATATTAATGATGAAGATATCAGCATCGAAGGCCTGATGGAGCACATCCCGGGTCCTGATTTCCCGACTGCTGCTATTATCAACGGCCGCCGCGGTATCCTCGATGCTTACCGCACCGGCCGCGGTAAAATTCATATCCGTGCCCGCGCCGAAGTGGAAACGGATGAAAAATCCGGCCGTGAAACCATTATCGTTAATGAAATTCCGTATCAGGTGAACAAAGCCCGCCTGATTGAGAAAATCGCCGAGCTGGTTAAAGAGAAACGTCTGGAAGGCATCAGCGCACTGCGTGATGAATCCGATAAAGACGGTATGCGCATTGTGATTGAAATCAAACGCGATGCGGTCGGCGAAGTGGTACTGAACAACCTGTATCTGCTGACGCAGATGCAGACCACGTTTGGTATCAATATGGTTGCCCTGCATCAGGGACAGCCGAAGATCCTCAATCTCAAAGAGATTATCAGTGCGTTCGTGCGCCACCGCCGTGAAGTGGTGACCCGCCGGACAATTTACGAATTACGCAAAGCCCGTGAACGTGCCCATATCCTTGAAGGTCTGGCGATTGCACTGGCCAATATCGACCCGATTATCGAGCTTATCCGTCGTGCACCGACGCCTGCGGAAGCAAAAGCCGGTTTACTGGCACAGGCATGGGAACTGGGTACCGTTGCAGCAATGCTGGCCGGTGCCGGTGATGATGCCGCACGTCCGGAAGGCCTGGATGAGCAGTTTGGTATCCGCGACGGTCTGTATCATCTGACCGAAGTTCAGGCTCAGGCAATTCTGGATCTGCGTCTGCAGAAACTGACCGGCCTGGAGCATGAAAAACTGCTCGATGAATACCGTGAGTTACTGGAACTGATCGCCGGTCTGTTGCATATCCTGCAAAGCCCTGAGCGCCTGATGGAAGTTATCCGTGAAGAGCTTCAGGCAGCAAAAGATCAGTTCAATGATGCGCGCCGTACTGATATCACCGAAAACACCGCTGATATCAACATTGAAGATCTGATCAGTCAGGAAGATGTCGTGGTGACACTGTCCCATCAGGGCTATGTGAAGTACCAGCCACTGACGGACTATGAAGCTCAGCGCCGCGGCGGGAAGGGCAAGTCTGCCGCCCGTATCAAAGAAGAAGATTTTATCGAACGTCTGCTGGTGGCGAACACGCACGACACTATTCTCTGCTTCTCCAATAAAGGGAAGCTGTACTGGCTGAAAGTGTATCAGTTACCGGAAGCCAGCCGTGGTGCCCGGGGCCGTCCGATTATCAACATATTACCGCTGGATCAGGAACAGAACGAGCGTATTACCGCTATCCTGCCTGTCCGTGAATATGAAGAAGGTAAGTTTGTCTTTATGGCAACTGCCAGCGGTACCGTGAAGAAAACCTCCCTTCAGGACTTCAGCCGTCCGCGTAACGCCGGTATTATTGCCGTTAACCTCAACGAGGGCGATGAACTGATTGGTGTTGATCTGACTGACGGCAGTAATGAAGTGATGCTGTTCTCTGCTGACGGTAAAGTTGTCCGCTTTGCGGAAGATGCTGTCCGTGCCATGGGCCGTACTGCAACCGGTGTCCGCGGTATCCGTCTGAGTGGCGATGATGTGGTGGTATCACTGATTATTCCGCGCGGCGAAGGTGAAATCCTGACCGTCACTGAAAACGGCTACGGCAAGCGGACAGCAGAAGCTGAATATCCGACCAAATCCCGTGCCACTCAGGGGGTTATCTCCATTAAAGTGAGTGAGCGTAACGGGAAAGTTGTGGGCGCTATCCAGGTGGATGCGGATGATCAGATTATGATGATCACCGATGCCGGAACGCTGGTTCGTACCCGTGTCTCTGAAGTCAGTATCGTGGGCCGTAATACCCAGGGTGTGACGCTGATCCGTACCGGAGAAGAAGAGAAAGTGGTTGGTTTGCAGCGTGTTGCTGAGCCGGAGGAAGATGAAACTGATTTTTCTGACGACGGCGAAGAAACAGATGCAGCATCTGATGATAATACAGAAGAGAATAATGATTAATATCACCGGTTTCCGGTAATATAAATCAGAAAAACCGATAAAGCAGGAACAATAATATTGTTCCTGCTTTTTATTTACCCCGGGGATTTTGTAAACATCGCACAGTGGTATATCCTAGACATAACAGTCTGAAACCTCATGAATATATCAGATTCATTATTGGCGGAGCCCCCTTGAGATACTTTTCATCTTTCCAGACATCACTGAAAATTTCGCGTTACCTGTTCCGGATCGTCGGTGTGATGTTATGGGGGCTGGGTGCGCTGGTGACGGTATTCTATTTACTGAATATCTATAACGGAATGCGCAATGACATCCGCCAGCAATATTATTCTGATTACGACGCCTTATTAGCCTATTTCCGGCAATCCACCGATATTACCCGCGATATCCGTTATATGAATGAACGGTTTGTCGAAAATAAAGAAGTGCGTCCGGGGGAGCCGGCTGATCGTACCACTGATGGCTTTTTTATTGATTACCGGGCACTGAATACCAAGGGTGACTGCGCGGCTTTCCGTACCGGCAGCGGCCCTTATATTATCGCGTTTAAAGATCTCCTGACCTACTGGCAAAATAATATTGCTGCCCCGACGGGGCTGAATCAGGTTTTTCTGGTCGGCTCGAAAAGTTTATGTATGGTTTCATTTCCGATCCGTAACCTCTCCACCAGCAGCGAAACGCTGCGCAGAATGGTAAATGATTATTCTCAGAACTATTTCCGGCTGAAAAGCCAGGGCAAAGAACGCACGATTTACTGGGCAGCACCCGGCGGCAATCAGGGAATGGCCAGTCTGTTTGTGATGATGCCGCTGTATTACGACGGTCGTTTTCTCGCGCTGATGGGAATCGAGCGTAACCTGCAACTGGAAAACTTTAACCGTCTGCGCGATTTTCCGGCCAATATGGTGATTATTAATGAGCAGGACGATGTCGTGCTCTCCTATCCGGAAGAAATTAACACCCAGAAAAATAAAGACCGTTATCTGGTGGACGATAACTATTTCGGTTATGACGACGGATTTACCCAACTGGTCTTCAAACGCAGACTGGCGCCGTCGATGCTGAGTGTGGTGTATACCACGCCGCTGAATTCAATCTATGAAAAACTGAAATTCCAGATCCTCTACGGTGCGATTCTTAACCTGATTTCCGCCATTATTATCGGGCTGTTTACCTGGCTGCTGGAACGGCGGATATTTATGCCGGCGGAGAACAGCGCAATACGTCTGGAAGAGCACGAGCAGTTTAACCATAAAATTGTGGCCTCCGCGCCTGTCGGGATCTGTATTCTGCGCACCCTTGACGGTACAGCGCTGCTGAGTAATGAGCTGGCTCATAATTACTGGCGCATGCTTTCATTTGAGGATCGTAACCGCATCGGTCTGCTGATAAAAGATAAACGGCAGGGGATGGAGGATATGGTGACCCGTAACGGCGGGCATCTGCAGGTCAGCTTTGTCCATTCGCGTTACCAGAACGAGGAAGTCGCGATTTGTGTGCTGGTGGATATCAGCGCCCGTGTTCAGCTGGAAAGCTCGTTACAGGATGCGGCACAGGCGGCAGAACAGGCTAACCAGTCGAAATCCATGTTCCTTGCCACGGTCAGTCATGAACTGCGTACCCCTCTGTACGGCATTATCGGTAACCTGGAACTGTTACAGTCCATGGCGCATTCACAGGATGCACAGCGTCTGCTTGGCACCATGAATAACTCCTCTTCATTATTACTGAAGATTATCAGTGATATTCTCGATTTCTCTAAAATTGAATCCAAACAGCTGAAAATTGAGCCGAGAGAGTTTAACTTCCGCGAGCATATTCATTTTGTGGTGGCAAACTACCTGCCGCTGGTGGCGAAAAAACACCTTTCTCTGTACTGCTTTATTGAAAAGGACGTACCGGAACTGGTCTGTAATGACCCGGTAAGGATGCAGCAGGTTATCGCCAACCTGTTTAATAACGCGATTAAATATACTCACGTCGGGATGGTGTGCATTCATGTCTATGTCTGCGGTGAATATCTGCATGTGGATATTCAGGATACCGGCGGTGGTATCAGCGGGGATGAACTGCGGCAATTATTCGATCCGTTCTATCAGATAATCCCGAACACAGACAGTCCGTCACAAGGGACCGGGCTGGGCCTGCCTATTTGTGAAAAACTGATCTCTCTGATGGACGGCGATATGATGGTCGAATCGCAGAAAGAGGTCGGCAGTCTGTTCGGGATACGTTTCCCGTGCTATACCGCGTATACGCCCGGTTCTCATGCGGATAGGGTACCGCTGACAGTACCGCTGGTCTTTGAATTCCGTAACGGGGTTCTGGCGGATTACATGCGGCGTTACTGGCAGGATATTGCTCCGGTGCCGGTGTCGCTGTCAGAATGCAGTGATATTTCCGGTGCGGTGGTGATAACGGATGTGGTAACCCCGGAGATGAAACAGGCACGGCTGCTGATTGAACTGGATGCCGGTTATACCGATAAACCGGTGCCGCAGGGCGGTAATCGCTGGCGGCATAATACCCATCAGCTTGATGGGCTGTCTGATTTTGTCTCTGACTGCCTGAATAACCGTCGTCAGGAAGCGGATGAACTGCCGCCGCCGTTGCTGCCTGATAATCAGCAGACACAGCATGTCCGGATACTGATTGTGGATGACCACCCGATTAACCGTCACCTGTTATCTGACCAGCTGCATCTGTTCGGCTTCCATACGGCAACCGCAGATGACGGACTGGATGCGCTTAATTTCCTCGAAACTCATGAAGTGGATATTATTCTGTCGGATGTCAATATGCCGAATATGAACGGTTATGACCTGACACGCACGCTGAGGGAGAAGGGCATGACACTGCCGGTTATCGGGATCACCGCTAACGCCATGGCGGAGGAGCGGGAGCGCTGCCTGGTTTCCGGCATGAATGATTGCCTCTCCAAACCGGTATCCATGCAGGCGCTGAAAACCATGATGCAGCGCTACATCCCGCAGGTTACCCCTCCCGGGCCGGAATGAAAATAATAAACAGCCGGATAAAAAAACGCCATTCATCTGAATGGCGTTTTTGCATCGGTACGGTAATACGCTTCCGGATTACTCGTCTCTGTGACTGTCGATAGTTACAGATGAAAGATAATTCAGCAGCGCGATATCGTTATCCACACCCAGTTTCAGCATAGCGGATTTTTTCTGGCTGCTGATGGTTTTGATACTGCGGTTCAGTTTCCGCGCAATCTCAGTAACCAGGTGCCCTTCAGCAAACAGCCGCAGAACTTCACTTTCTTTCGGGGACAGACGTTTATCACCGTATCCGTTGGCATTCACTTTTTCCAGTAGCTTGGAAACACTGTCAGGAGTGAATTTTTTCCCTTTCTGTAAAGAAGCCAGTGCTTTCGGCAAATCAGCCGGTGCACCCTGCTTCAGTACGATCCCTTCGATATCCAGCTCCAGTACAGCGCTGAGGATCGCCGGATTATTGTTCATCGTCAGCACAATAATCGCCAGGTCAGGATAATGGCGTTTGATATACTTAATCAGTGTAATACCATCACCGTACTTATCTCCCGGCATGGAGAGGTCAGTGATCAAAACATCCGCATCCAGGCGTGCTAAGCTGTTGATAAGAGAAGTAGAGTCTTCAAATTCACCAACAACATTAACCGTTTCCAGTTGTTCCAGAGACTTCTTTATCCCGAACAGAACAATAGGATGATCATCGGCGATAATAACATTCAGGTTATTCATACTCTTGGTTACCTTGCTGCAGCAATTCAGTGACAATGGCATCAATTTCCCGGATACCTTCATCCACCTTTATTTTGTTTTTGTCAGCGATATAGCGTTCTATATCTTCACAGCGTGATTTCAGATAATCAAAGTCGAGCACAGCAAAGACCCCTTTGACCCGATGTACTGTCAGCGCCAGTGGCTGCAATTCACTTAATTCTGCTTCCGTGTACATCTTACTTATATCAGGAGGTACTGTGGTGGCAAACAAATCTTTATACGTACTTTGCGCCAGCTGATTTTTATATAATGCAACAACTTCCCTGACGGAAAGCGCTGCTGTATTAATACCCGGATCCCCGGGTAAGAATCTATCATCAAACTCATCCGAAGTTAAGCTTTGTTCGATAAGCAGCGTAATAGCATTCAGAATTTCATCATTGAAATTATAATTACACTCCACAAGGGAAGGTGTAATCATTCGGTGTTCAATAATGTCATTTCGTAAAAAGAGAATTGGCTTTCTCGCTTTCTTATCAAAGTCAGTTATCAGGATGTCATATTCATCTTGCAATAATGCGCGATTTTTATCAAATAAAATTCCGCTGTTTTCAATTATAATTGTGTTAATTATTTCCCGAATGCTCGGGTTAATGATATTTATCTTAAACAGCGTATCTTCCAGCACCCCTGACGGTTCACCAATCATCTCCGTGGCAGGCAGCGGCAGCTCGACAGTATAGTGGGTGCCGATATCCGGTTTGCTGTCTATTTTCAGCTCACCTTTCAGCTTCTTACATAATAAATCACACAAATAAAATGCCAGACCGGAATTAGGACGATCTGCGGTATCCGCAACCGGATACATAAACGGATCATGCAGATTAGCGAGGTCTGATTGCGGTAAACCGGAGCCGCTGGCGATTATTTCTAACTTGATATTATTATGTTCATCTTTAAATATATTCTTAAGACGAATAACCAATTTTCCGTATTTTAAATTACTGACCGCATAATTCAGCAGTAATAAAAATATTTTACTGATAACAGGACCGTCACCAATATAATTCAGCTGCTTGTTAATCGCGTTATGAAAATAAAGCGGAATACCTTTGTCATTTATCTGATGTGAAAATTGTTTAACAATATCCTCAGCCATTTGTGACAACAGGAATTCATCATTGGTTGGTTTCCAGTCATCTGTTTCCAGATCGGCCAGCAAAATAATATTTTCGATCCACTCACTGAGGTAACCGGACTCCGTCACGACTCTCTCTGCCAGACGGCTGCCGGCAGGGTCGGTAATATACGGCACCAGCGTATGCAGGTCATTACCGAGTTTTTTGACCGGAACGACCAGCTCCGAACGGATATTCGATAATACAGACTGACGAGCCTTGATACTTTTCTTATATTCACGGTCAGACAATTGCAGGCGGCGGGCAGTCAGCGCTTCCTGATCGACATCACGGAACAGAATCAGATACGTATCATTCATATTACGAACCGGATTTATACTGACTTCATACACCACATTATCAATAGTGGTCTGGATACGGCCCTGGTGTTCCCGGGCCATATCGCGGGTTTTGTTCAGGTCGCTGAGATTCAGTAACTGGCTGGCGATCGTATTGCTGACCAGTCGTTTATTGGCGGAAAAATCATAAATCGCCAGCCCGACAGGCACCTGTGCCACAATTTCATTGGTTATCGCCTCACTGTTTCTGGCCTGACGGACTAATGCATTGAGCGGGGAGATGAATCGCTTGCGGATATAAATAAGTCCGCCCACCGAGAGCATACTGAACAGAAAAACAGAAATTAACAGCCAGATATTGGCGGCCAGCATTTCTTCTGCCAGTGACAGCAGTGAGAGCTGGTAAACCACCTGATACGGCATTTCACGCAGGCGGTAACTGAGTTTCAGCGACAGACCGTTAATACTGATTTGCACGGCATTCTGGCGGTTACTGAGGTTATGGGAGGCGGCCGGAATCAGTGACAGGTTGGACAAATCCAGATTATCAGGCACCAGGTTATTCACCGGCAAATCAAACGCCACCACGCTGGTCAGCTGACCGGGATTATTAAACATTGCGCGGTAGGTATAGTAATACGTGGATTCTGACGGCATCTTGGTAAAGGAGGAGAGTGTCTCCCGTTCATCCAGTGCGGTGGAATCTGCCAGCATTTCCGCCCGTTTTTCATCGGCGCCCAGCGTCAGCGGGCTTTCACGGTAGCGCAGTTCCGGACGCAGGGCTGAATGGGATGTAACCAGCAGCAGACTGTTATCCAGCCCGTTAAGGTAATACATGGAGTTAAACTGATTCTCGCCGCCCCACAGAATCGTCAGATAATCCGAAAAGCGCCGCGCGATAGCGTAGGTATCATCATTAGTCTGACCGAACAGAATGGCATCCACAACCGGCACCCGGCTGTCAATCCAGTAAATATCATTGAGGATCTTGTGCGGAGGGACGAGCTCCGGCCGTTTCTCTGTATCCGCGGTATTGGCGAGCCTGAACAGCTCAGCGGACTGATAACGGTACGTTTCAACCTGATGTTCTATCCGGTTGCTGAAACTGTATAATGCGCCTTTTTTGCTTCCCAGCCAGGCATCGTAATAGTTATATCCGTATAAAAAGAGAGATAAGACTAATAACGAAACAAATGATGCATAAAAGCCGGGTATTGCATAAGGCTTGGAATGTGACTGTCTGTACATATGTTCCGTTGTGACCTTATTGTAAGTACTTGACTGTAAATTCACCGGGAAGTGATTCTATCATACTAATTCCCGCCACAATAACAGCAGTATTCGGCCTTCAGACCTGTCCGGTGCGTGAATGTTGAGCAGACAAACAAAAAAATCGGATTTTTTTGCTCACAGGGGTAGACAGGTTCCTCATTTTTCAGCATAATCGCGCCCCATGGAAGGATGGCCGAGTGGCTTAAGGCAGCGGTCTTGAAAACCGCCGACGGGAGACCGTCCTAGAGTTCGAATCTCTATCCTTCCGCCAAATTAGCCGGCTTAGCTCAGTTGGTAGAGCAACTGACTTGTAATCAGTAGGTCACCAGTTCGACTCCGGTAGCCGGCACCATATTAAACCCGTTAACTCTCAACCAGTTAGCGGGTTTTTCTTTTGTGCTCACCAACCACGATCAGGGTCGGGTGGGACATATTTGGGACATCCTCACCAAAAACAGCATCGATTTGCTGCGCATGCTGGCTCAGATGACCCGGTGCCAGGTGAGCATACCGGCGTACCATTTCTATTGATTCCCATCCCCCCATTTCCTGCAATACGGACAGCGGTACTCCTGCCTGAATTAACCAGCTCGCCCATGTGTGGCGAAGGTCGTGAAAACGAAAGTTTTCTATACCGGCACGTTTAAGTGCAGTCCTGAACGCAGTATTACCGTCAACGCGCATTTTTCTGACAACCGGAGTCATTGAGCCGTCAGATCTGTTTTTAGCCTTCGTATGCACAAAAACATACTTTGTGTGATTGCCTATCTGCTCACGCAGGACGCGGCACGCAGTGTCGTTAAGAGCAACACCCAATGCTTTCCCTGATTTGGTCTGATCTGGGGGAATCCACGCTACTTTTCTCGGCATATCTATTTGTGACCATTCCAGGTTAATAATATTGGAGCGCCGCAGGCCGGTAGCCAGAGCAAATGTCACAACAGATTTAAGAGGTTCACTGCATTCATCGATCAGGCGTTTCGCTTCCCGTGGCTCGAGCCATCGGACCCGGTTATTCTTCGGTTTTGGCACCCGGATATTCGGGGCTTTATCGAGATACTTCCAGTCGCGTTCAGCGGCGCGGAGCAGTGACTTGATGAAAGCCAGGTAAGCAGATTTGGTTGCTACAGAAACCGGCTCTGATTTTTTACTGACTGCGCGCCGCTTCCTGCCGGAAATATGCTTTTCCCAATTTTCTTTCAGCTTCTGATTTTTCAGCTTACTGACAGCATCATAGATTTTAATCTCATCAATATCTGCCAGGTGCATCCCTTCAAAGTGACCGAGCCAAAACAGTATTTTGGTTTTATCATCATCAAGAGATTTTTTGCCTGATTTTTCCTCGAGCCACCGCGTACAGGCAACCTCAAAAGTAACCTTCGGAGTTTCACCCAGTGAGCTTACGCGCCACAGCTCGGCCTTTCGTTTATCATGCAACTCCTGCGCTTGTTTTTTGTCCGTTGTACCAAGCGACTCCTTAATTCTTTTACCATTGTGCGAGTAACTGGCGTACCATATCTCGCCTCTCCGGAAGATTGACATATCCTTTCCTCTTCCGCACTAATCACGCTTTCCGGCGTATTGTGCATTTTGTAGTTGATGGCTGCAATGCAATTTGCACGGGTAAACTGCCACGGCGATTTGGGCTTAAGCGGATCTTTTCTCGAGCCGGAAAGCCTGCCGGAATCAATCCATTTTTTCAGGGTAGGGTAAGATATTCCCATGAAGGCACAGGCTTCACGGCTATCCATCGGGTAGGCGTCTACGGTCGGCCAATATAAAGTTAGGGCTCTGCCTCTGGTTAAAGTGGGTTTAGTTGCAACCCCCATACTTCATCCTCCTGCTGTAACGTACGCACGTAATACCCGGGCTCTTTCTTCTCAGGAAAGCGCAGGTGATTAAGTGGTTTAAATTTCGGTGTGTATTTGTCGAGTATTGCGGTGTGTTGTTCGTCTGATGTGTACTGCATTAATTCCTTCAGGCATTCCCTTGCTACTCGTCTGCGTCCGTTCTCTGCTTCCTGTGGTGTCATAACTCAATACTTCCCGGCACCTGATCCCCGTATACATCCCACCCGCCGTATTTCTCCCTGGCAAATAGTTCAATGCGCGGGACATCTCCGTATAACTCTTCCAGCCGGTGATGTACTTCCTTCGGTTTCTCGCTGTGCTCACCGAGACATGAATACACTATCTGCCTGACGCTGGCCGACTGGCGTTCAAGTCCACGACCCCTGGTAGCAATCAGGCATACCTCTGCACTAGCGCGGGTATAGTTGCCGCCGTTGATGCGCGTCTCTGAGTTCAGCAATTCCATGAAATCAAAGAAATCCTCCGGCGGATACTTATCTATCCGACCCCCGGCGTTTTTGTTCAACTTCACCCACACGAACCCGAAGCCGGTACGCACTTTAAATCCCCACGCTTCAGCCAGTTCGTAAGCCTCACGGACAAAGTTACCCGTGTACCACATGCAGAGTACGGAGTTGTCAGAGGCTATTTTTTCGATGGGTAAGCGGGTGAGGGAATAAAAATCGGTGGTGTTGTAGTGGTTATCTGCTGCGCCATTTGAGGATTTGTTGCTATATGACCAAGGGGGATCGGCTAACAGAAGGTCATACTTTTTCATTCTCCTCGTCCTTCATGATCAGAAAGCAAATCATAGCTGCGCGATAATAATTTTTATCGTAAATTTCCAGCTCGCCTTTTTCTTCATCAAAATGATATGCGCCCCAACCAATATCTTTATCGATATAATTCATGCATATTCCATTCTCAATAACAATCGGCATTGCGTCCGCCGGGTCGTTGCAGGGGTCGAACGTGCCAGTGACGTACTTATCTTTTAGGTTAATTTCACCGCCAAACTCACAAGACAAATCTATATCCATAAGTTCAACGATTTTATCGGCACTGTTGAATCTGTATTCCCGCGTCAAATAAAAATCAGCCACAGCCTTATTAATCTCAGAGTCTGATTTGTCACGATATTTGTTCATCACGTAATATCTCCTCTATCTTATTTTTAATAGCAATGAGGTCTTGTGTTGTCATATCCATATCCCATGACGGAACCTTTACCCTGAATCGGTTTTTTATTGTTGCTTAAATTTCGATAGGGTCATCATGTTTTTCTAAGGCTACATAATACCAATTAATCACGAACCACCTCCGCACACACTAATTCAACATTCCGCACAGTCATCATCTGAACTGCGCGGCTCTCACATTCTTCGAGCGTATAAATATCATCGGTAACAGGCACAGCAGATCCGTGCATCACCAGTAGTAATACAAATCCGATTGTCATGGTTAGCTCTGAATTTTAGGTATAAAAACCCTGCTAGTGCAGGGTACTAGGCGTATCGGTTTCCTTCCACCGCTTCACGCAGCCAATTATTTGACTTGCATATATCATTGAGGTATCCATAAATCTCTAGATTATTTGCTTTTTCACCCTTGCTGATTTCTGATTTTAATTCGCTGAAATTCTTAATAATTGATTCTATATAAGAGGACTCTCTTACTATCTGAATGAATAGCTCTGGTTTAATTTTGGCTATCAAGGGTAAATTTATATTCCGTATATATCCGTAAATAGATGGTATTGTGACCTGTATTTTTATTGAATTACTGTTTAAGTATGTTATTTTATCAATTAATTCTGTTATATTTTCGTCAAAAGTTAAATTATATAAAAGACAAACATCATCAGTGATTTTGTTGACCCTATCTATTATGTCAAAGGTGTTTGAGTCTAATTCATTTTGATATATTGCTACACATGAATTTAACTCCCTCTCCTCATCTTCTTTTTTTATAGTAACTTGTTTGTGGTAGACCCATATAGTGGCAGCAATTCCTAATGATGATATAGACGTAAAAAATGCTGAAAATTTAGCCACTGATTCACTTCCAGAATCACACAGAAATTTCATTATCAGAAATAAAACAACAAGCCAAAAAATAATAGATAGTGTAACTCTCATTAGATTAACAATTTGGTACTCTTTATTAACTGACATAACACCCCCTTAAAAAAGACGGCGTATTGTACCCGCATCAGTGACTAAACACATCCGTGTGCGTCACTATTGTGGCATCTGGCTAATCAATCTTCCGGCCATTAACCGGCTGATAGTTAAAATGCCAGAACAGAAATTCTCGGCCACGCTTAGTCAGCCGTAATTTCTCTGTGGTCAGCCCCATATTTATCAATATGCACTGCGCCGTGTATCCGTTGTGATATCCAGCCATTACCTTTAAACATCCTTCTCCTACGATATCGCGGTAATTTGTGTGTCCGAAGTTAGTCCCTTCAAAGTGCATAGCGATATACTCATCCGTGATATCTGCTATTAAGTCGATTGGTCGCGACATATTCATTCCTCTGTTATCAGCATCCCTGCATTACGCTTCATCCTGAAACGGCGGGGGTATTAAAACGGAACATCATAGTCAAAATCCATCGGTGGCTCATTCCGTGCTGGAGCTTGCTGCGTCTGCGGCTTCTGGCCTCCTGCCTGATTGCCGCCGAAATCCAGTTGATTCACGATAATCACTGGTGCAGACCGTTTACTGCCATTCTGATCAGTCCATTCCTCCATGACAAACTCGCCAATAACCGTCACCTTCGTTCCTTTTTTCAGGTGCTCTGGCAATTTCTCAGCTTTCGCGCCGAACATTTTGCAGATAACCCACGATGTCTTTTCGTGCTCGCCATATCCCTGCCTAACCGGCAGACTGAACGATGCAACGGCTTTCCCTGCCGGAGTCCATCGTTGCACACAATCCTTTCCGATATTGCCACTGACAGTAATCACGTTAATTGCCATTTATGCCGCCTGTTTAAGTTCGTTGATCCTGATGCCGGTGAGTCGTTTACACTCATCCTGCTTGTCGCTGCCGTTCAGCATTTGCCACACTTTCCTGTATTCAGCCTCAATCGTCTTTGTGTCACTTGTGACATTAAGAAATTCGGTATAGTCACTCAGAATCTGAGTGTGGTTGCGCGGGGCAACATCGTGAACCTCTGCGTCAGCATCAATTGCAGTTTCTTCGGTGGGAATACAGAACGCTTGGAAGGCTGCGTATTTATAGGCGATTGACATTGCTTTGTTGGTTGCCTTGTCCCCGCTATCCATAGCTTCGCCAAAGGTGGTCACTGTGTGTTTGCTGCCGTCTTCCGTGGCAATGAAATCAAACTCAGCCTTCACCACGACATAAAATAAGGTGCCGCCTTTTTGCGTCTGTCGCTCCGTGACAGAACGCTCCATAATGCGAGGAAGGATAATCAGTCCATGCTTAACCAGCGCCGGGGCAAGGGCGTTGTATACAGCGTCGATACCCCTGAACATAAACCCCTGTTGTGAATTCCTGCTCCCTTTTTTGATGCCCGTCTCAGCCAGTTCCTTGGCTACGGCACTTATTGCCTTATAGACTTCAGACATGATTAATCCCCCAATCTTTGGCCAGGACGTGATTCCGCACGCCCACCGCCGTAATAATCAATACCACCGACACCAGTAGCTTTTCCATGTTCTGTCCTCCATTCTCTCCACGCCTGTGTCTCAGCAGCATTCCGTGCTGTTTTGATGTTTTTAGGTAGTGGGGGATAGTGAAGGGCGGTGATACGGCAGATGTTGTAAAGTGTCTCGGCCACCCGTTGCTCTGACAGTGAAGGCTCTCCGGTCGGTTTCCCCCGCCGTTGCAAATCCATTTGCTCAATTGCTGATTTCAGGGCGCGTTGATAATTGTCCTCATACGTCCCGCCGGAGCCTGAACGTTTCCCTATGCGGCGTGGATATTCCATCATGTGAATTCTCCGCTTAAAAATTCTGCCGGTACCCGTCCGTTTGGCAATCCGACACTTTCACGAAACCAGTAATCATCATTTTCTTTCTGCTCTCGTTTCCTGCGCTGTTCGGCAATCCGTTGCCGTTCTACCTGAGCATCCTGTATTGTGTATGTGTTCATGCCGGTAGCCTCATTCTGCACTGATGGAGAATACGGCTTGTTTTGGCGTTCTCCCTGCGCCAACGCCACTCCGACACAATCTGCTCAATCTGCTTTTCATCCATGTCAGCCTGATTGAACAACTCAATAACCTGTTCCTTGGTGTGTTTTTGTTTTGCAGTCATCAGCGACATATCTTTCTCCCGTAAGCTCTCATCTGTAATTGGTTAGCCAGATCCCAAATGCGGGACTTTCCGGTGGATATCGCTACCCTTGCCGCACTTCGGGCAAGGCGTAAAAATGGCATAGAGATGCACGCCACGTCAGAACCACACGCAGCGCGACAAGGTTTAGTTTTCATGTTGTTTACCTACGGATATACCTGAAAAATAAAGGATATATTTAAATTTTATTGATGCTGATCAAAATATATTTAGTGATAACAATGAGGAGCAGATTATGGAGGCTTTTGCTTTATTACCTTTGATTACAGCAACCATTCTTGGCGGTATCTTTTTTCTTCCTGTCTCATTTATGTTTGTTTCCTACTGATGGACATTAAGGCAGTTATATTCCAATTGCCTTTTCCATAAATTAATGGCGCATAATTTCACTCTGGCACAATGCCCGCTCCCCGGATATAGTTAGAAAAACTAAGGAGAGCAGTTATGAATTTAACCCCTGAACAACTCGAGACGATCATTGAGAAAGCTGTAGAAAAAGCTATAACCAAGTCATTCATCAGGTATCTGAAATTAACTATCGGGATTCCTGTTGTTGTCTTTATCTTCCTTGCGGTAATCGGATATTTCCTTTATCCGAGGTAATTCCTCTTATACACATCCCTGTGCTACGTGATGAATGAATAGTTATCCCCGTATTGCGAGAAAAGTTAAAATTTCAGTAAAATCGTATATTATTTTATGCTAAAATATCATTCATATGTTCAATAAACTATGGAGATATAATGAGTGAGCTAATAAAAAAGTAATTTTTCGATTCATAAAAGCTCCTAAGGTAATAAATAATTTCGATGATGAAGAACGCGCATTACTGATATATTTTCTTAATGGAAAATACAAAAAAAGGAAAATCAGAATTTATAAAAAAGCAGCAAAGCGTTTGATTGATAAAGATGTTTTGGAAGTTGTTGAATCCAGCGTCCGCCCCGGGGTTAATCTAATTAAGATATCAGACTGTTACTATTCTATTCTGAAGCAGAAAATATAAATTTCAGATTACTGACTGGGGGCTCGTATCCTGGGCTGTCAGACGCCAAGACGCCCGATATATTTCAGGTAATCAAAAATGCTTTTATCTGTTGGCTCTATGTTCTCATTGTTGCACTCTTTGCAGCAGCTTCCGGCATACGCCTCTGCCTGAGCAACATGTGATGAGCTCAATTCAGTCGATGCAGTACTTATTGCTACACGTCATATCCATCTCCTGTTTTATTTAACCTAACATCCACCGTAAATGTGATGGGGTGAAGTGTCTGCTTTTAACCATATCAGATGAGGTGCCGTGTGTTACAGATAGAAATCCGTTAAGATGCTTTTAACCCTATAAAATGAGATAAATAAGATGAATAATGAAGTGATTGCAAAGCGTCTGGACGCGCAGCATATTTTGCTAAAATCAATTTTTGACGCGCTGACTACCGAGCAAAAATCCGAAATTGAGAAAAATATTAAAAGTTTGAGTCAGGCAGCAAGGTACCCGCACATTCTGGAGTCATTTGATGAGCCAGAAGATGCAGAGAAAGCAGCACTGGACTTGCTCTACCTTAAGTAATACTTGGTCAGCCCATTCATAGGATGGGCTATGCTCTGGCCGTGATACCAAATTCTGTTTTTGGTTTTGACTTATATCGCTTAGTTGAATACAGGGCAGTTGTGTTTAAGCAGCAGTTGTCCGGTGAATCATAAACTGGGGTGCTGCATGCGGATGTGGCTTTTTCTACTCGGCTCATTGGGCTTTTGTCCGGTTCAGTTCTGAATATTTCCTCCAACTTCATTTTTACATTTTTGGTGGCAATCGCTTCAGCCTTTCTCCTGGCGTGACGCCTGTTTGCTGAGTTGCCACGTAAAAATTCAGGCTTGCGTGATTTTTTCACTATGATTATTGCCATATTTCCTCCAAACAGTCGGCTTTGGCGATTGGTACAACCATGTGTTGCTTCAATCCCGAAACCTTCTGAGAAGGCTGACGCTTTATCAGCGTCACCGTTCTGACAGCCAATACACAGCTCGCTATCATCGTTTTTAAAGAACATCAACGTGCTGTGTTCCGTTGATGGATATGATGATATGCATTTGACGCAAATGCGTCAAGCGCATATTTTGGCTTGGGTAATGTTAGATAAGATTTAAGATATTTATATTATTGATTTTATTTGGGATTTGTCTTTTTTAAAATCGTCAAAATCTGGCGTAGATCACATGGGGTGGAACAAAAAATATACAATTATTTTCTGTCCAAGCGCTGCTGTGGATGTTATTGTTGAATAAATATACAGAGGTGATGAATGAGTGACGAACGAGAACTGATTTACAGTGAAGTATGCAGAGTAACAGGCAGAGCGGCTATTATGTTACTGGATTCACGGCAGATGATAACGAAAGGAAATATCAGGCAATTGCTGTACTCCCATAAAGAACAAGAAATAGACAGATTTATGAATGAGGTTTATGAGGTTGCTATCGACCTGATGAGCGATAATTGATATAAAAAAGCCCTCGCGGGGAGGGCTGGGGTTATGCTGCCCTTCACCTATGCGTTCACCGCCAGGATAGCCCTGCCAACTTTTATCACTGTCATATCCTTATTATGTATTTCTACACCTACCACCTTACTCTAAAATATGTCATCAGGCTGTCAGCCAAAGAATCGATGATTTGCATCTTCATCAATAATTTTTATTGCGTCAGAAAAACTGCCTATCATTCGGCCGTCGTAGTGTCGCCATTCATTATTCTCAGTAGACCAGAACAGAGACCACGAGTTGCTGTTTCTGTTGTTTGTTATTTTGGCCAGCATTTCTTCCGCACGTCCGGTGCTCCAGGACAGTTGTCTAACCTCGAAAATGATTACGCTATCGTCTTCAATACGATACTGAAGATCATGTTCATCCCGGATATGCTTTGGTGGACGACGCTTTTCCATGAAATAGTTCATACATTGTTTAATTTGTACGACTTCAGTGTCATTGAATGCCATAGTTTGTCCTTAGAACTCGTTTGATTATCAGTACTGGTTTATGATTGTTCGCACTTATCGATAAATTTAGTCGGTTTTACAATCGCAGCCACATAATGCATTTTTTCCACTTCACGTGGGTCAACTGTGATTGGCGGGTGAGTATTGTTGACGCTGGTGAATTGGTAACTACCATCTCTGGTTTTATTCAGTATTTTTACCATGTTCTTACCTTCAATAGTGCGCACAAAGACCTCATCGCCGGATCTGACTACTGTGTTGGGCTCAACAACCACATACTCACCTGACTGAATCCTGGGCCACATACTGTCACCCTTAACTTTGAGGGCATAAGCGTCCTTATCATCGCTGTAAATTTGAACCCATCCCTCAAGGGCCTCTATCATATCCACTGCGCCATCAATCCCCAGGAATGCTTCCCCAACTACTTTAACCATGCCATTAGGGACGAATCCAACAAACTCAACATTATCATCTTGTTGCTGTGTAGTGGTATCGGAGAATAGGTCGGCTACCGTGACACCAAGAGCAGCCGCAATTTTTGTTAATGTGCTCTCGGAGTAGCCTTGGATATTCCTTTCAAGGCGAGAGATATTCCCCACGTCGCTATCAATAGCAGTGGCTAATTGCAGGATTGTTAATCCCTTCTGTTTTCTGAGAGCTCTAATTTTTGTTCCTATTTTCATATTATCATTCAACTTTATTTATGCGTCTCACACAAGGCGTATTGCGCATATCAAAGTATATGGTAATATGCGTATGGCGCATTCAAGGTGGAGTGAGATATGCAAATAACGCCTTTAAGGAAAATTCGTTTGGAAAAGCAATTAACAATTGCAGAGGTGGCGGCCGCAATTAACTACGATGTCGGGAACCTCAGTCGTTTGGAGCGTGGCGCTCAGACGGCATCACTTGAGATTGCTGAAAAATTGGTGAAATTTTACGAAAAAAAAATCACTGAAATGCAGATTTTGTATCCGCAGAGGTATATGTAGTTACCCTGGTTCTTTAACAATCGCAGAGTTGTTAGCTGCTACGGAGTCACTGATAAAGTGACGATTTACATATAAAACTACCTCACAGGATGTGAGCTACGGACTATCTATACCAAAAGGAATTTACATTATGGAAAATGCAAATCCACGCAAATCGTTCAACCGGTTTGTGTCAAATCATCTGATGACAACCGCTCATCAGGCAATCAGAAACACCACACAGACGGTAGTTGCAAAACTACTCGGTGTTCACGATTCAACAATCCTGCGCAGAACAGAAAAGTTACCGGAGATATGCGAGACATTGGCCGCAGCCGGTATCAGGGATTTTGTTTTGTCTGGCGAAAGAAAAATCAGTGAGGAGGAGTATCGGTTTCTGTGGAAGCAGATTGGTGAACTCTCTCAGATGAGAATCAAAGAAAACGCCCCGACTGTTGGAGCAGCAGAGGCGCATTAAGAAAAGCACTTAATATTTATACTGTATCAATAGCCAGTATTGTTGAAAAGAGGGAGACATAAAGTTTCCCTTTTTTGATACAGCAATTAACGGAGTAATTATACATGAAAGTAATTACAAAACAAAGATATGGAGGTCGCTATGAATACAGCGGAAGTGTATGAATTCCCTGTTAAGCAGGAGCAACCACGAGTGGCAGACCTGGACGATGGTTACACTAAACTCGCCAACGAACTGCTGGAGTCTCTTTCATGCTGCAATCTGACAGCCAGACAGTTCCGGGTAATGTTGGCACTGATCAGAAAAACATACGGGTTCGGGAAGAAAAATGACCGGATAGCAGATTCTCAGCTGTCAGAAATTACCGGCCTGTCCCGTCAGAACGTTAACAAGGCAAAGAACGAATTAATTTCAATGAATTACATCGTGAAAGATGGCAATAAGATTGGGGTTAACAAGGAGGTTTCGGCGTGGAAAAATCAACTTAGAGACACTGTCTCTAATCTGGAGACAAAAAAAGTCTCTAAGTTAGAGACAAATGATGTCTCTGGTTTGGAGACACACAAAAGAAATACTTTAAAGAAAAAAGAAAATATATATACCCCTATATCCCCTAAACCTGAAAAACCGGCCAAGCCAGAACCCTTTGATGCAAAGGCACACCCGCTGCCTGACTGGTTGAGCCGAGATACCTGGGTGAACTGGGTTACCTACCGGAAAGACCTGAAAAAACCGATCAGGACAAAACAGACACTAAACGGGCTGATATCCAGGCTGACTAAATTTTACGAGGCAGGGTATACACCTGAGAGCGTAATCGACGAATCGATATCAAACGGCTGGACTGGCTTGTTTATGCCGAAATCACCACCAACACGGTCGCGCATTGTCCGGCCTAAGCGTGTTCAGCAATTCATACCGGAGGACTTCTGATGGCAACAGCAGCACAGACTCTGGCGAGGTTTAACCGCATGAAGCCGGAGCACATCAAGCCAAAATTCACGAATGCTGCTGAGCTGATGGCGTGGCAGCGTGAGCAGGGCGCCATCGATGCGAAACGGATTGCTGACGAAAACCGTGTGGCTCGACTGCATAAAATCATGGGGCGTTCCGGTATCAGACCGTTACACCAGGAATGCACGTTTGAGAACTATCTGGCGACAACGCCGGAGCAACAGCGGGCACTCAGTAAATCACAGCAGTACGCAGCTGAGTTTGGTAAATCATTTGGCGGCTTTATTTTCAGCGGCAACCCCGGTACCGGTAAAAACCATCTGGCAGCGGCTATCGGCAACCAGATAATCCGGAACGGGAAAAGCATTCTGATTGCCACTCTGCCAGACCTGATGATGCGTGTCCGTGAGACATACCAGAAAGGGGCAAAAACTACTGAGTCCGAGCTGATCAGCGACCTGTGCGAAGTGGATTTACTGGTGCTGGATGATGTTGGCGTGCAGCGCAATAACCTGAACGAAGAACTGATTATTTTTCAGGTGGTAGATCGCCGGTCATCGAACAAGAAGCCGGTAGGTGTGCTGACCAATCTCAATTTTGACGAACTGGCAAAAGCATTGGGTGATCGGGTTATTGACCGTCTGAGAATGGGATCGCCGACCGTTATCAATTTTACATGGGAAAGCTTCCGCAGGCAGGTTAAGTAGCGTCATAACCCAGGACAGAAGACTTTTTGAAATGATTGGAGCGGCCAGCGGGAATCGAACCCGCATCATCAGCTTGGAAGGCTGAGGTAATAGCCATTATACGATGACCGCAATGGTGGGTCGTGGGAGGCTCGAACTCCCGACCAATTGATTAAGAGTCAACTGCTCTACCGGCTGAGCTAACGACCCGATGAAATTAAAATACACCCGTAAGAAACTAACGGCAACCGATAACCTCAGGAGGCTGAATGCAAAAACAGACATTCCTTCTCAGGAATATACAGATACTCAGAAATCTCAAGGCAGAGCTCGACAATCTCCCGCTTAACGAAGAATTCCCCCTCGAAGTAAAAATATCCGATCCGAAGCGAACCCTTCCCCAAAATGACATGTTTCATGCGCTGTGCGGCAATGTAGCAGAGCAGGGCATTGTATGGGCTGGCAATACGTGGGGATTGCAGGACTGGAAATGTATTTTCGTATCCGGACATGCAAAGGCGACAGGCCGTGACGGGACGCTTATTCCGGGACTTGAGGGAGAGATTGTACCGCTGGCAAGAGAAAGTACCGCAAACATGAGTAAGAAGCGCATGACAAGCTTAATCGAATATTCGCAGGCGTGGGCTATAGGTGAAGGTATAAAACCCCGCGCCGCGCGATACAGGTTTAATCATTACGGACATCAGGAATAGGAGCAGGACGTATGAAAGAACCGCACATACACCGACTTCTCACCAATGACGAAGCCGATAATCTCTGCATTTACTACAGGCGTAAGGGGTATAACCCGGTGAAGTCACTGAATATCAATCCTCAGTATTTCGACGTCACCGTGTATCTGCCGGTAGTCAGATATCTGAAACCAACACCACGGGCAATGATTAACAGGATGTGGCGATGAATGACGAACAATTCAAAGTATGCGTTGACATAATCAGGGCATGTCGCGATCTGGATTCGTTCACCAATCACGAGGCTGGGCTGCGCACAGGAAACTCGACAGAGTTCATTAAGTGGTTTACCAACAAAATGCTGTATATCGGATGTTTGCGAAAGGTTGGTACAACGAGGCATAACCGCCATGTGAGTCCGTTATTTGCTATATCGCCGGATGCTGTCACCAGGCTGTATCGCTACGTTTGTGATTCCCGTGGTGAGTTAATGCCGGGTGGTGAGCAGAGTGAGAGAAAGCGAATCGAATTTTGCGGAAAGGTGGTCAGCAAAGCATACATTGAGCCGGGTTTCGGACAGTCGATTATAACCAGGATGGACGCAATGCTGCGGGAAGTGCGCTGTTTATAAAGACAGTTTCCCGCAGCGTAACATGCGTTATCTTACTATAAATACGGATGTTTTTGCGTAATGTGCTAACGATGAAGCAGTTGAACCAAGGATATGTGTTTTAAAGCTTGGATTGCGGGAGCCAATAATAATAAGGTCAGCTTTAATCTGTTGAGATACGTCTATTATGATGTCAGCAGCACTACCAATCTTAACGAGCAGGGATACCTGGTTATCAGGGATGCCGAATTTACTTACAACTTCTTTTAGTTCTTTTTCAATGGTCTTAGATGTTTCATCTTCGAATTTTGTATCTTCAGTGATCATCGGGTATCCAACACCATACTCATTATATTTTTCGGCGGGGGAAATGACAGTCAAGAAATAAAAATGTGTATTTTTATTTACTGAGAATTCATTGATTTCAGAAATGACCTTGTCGGTCAAATAGTTATGATTTAGGTCTATAGGTACAAGAATAACTTTATGCATAACCAACTCCTTTATGAAGAATTAACATCTCATCATTAATAGTAGAACACTTTATCGCCGTTAATCGAAGTTTTTTGCAATCATATATTTATCGAACTGAAGGAGGAGTATGGTGAAGTGGCCAAGGCGAAAATGCCTGATATGCCGCGACTGGTTTCACCCGAAGTTTAGTAACGAATGGTGGTGCTGTCCGGAGCATGGTGCTGAGTTGGCAATAAAGCGACGAAGCAGGGAAAGGGAAAAGGCTGAAGCCAAATTAAGAAAGGAGCAGCAGCAAAAAGAACGTGAAGCAAAAGATAAATTAAAAATCCGCAAGTTAGCAGTAAAACCTACCTCATATTTCCGGCAGCAAGCACAAACAGCGTTTAACCAATTCATCAGACTCAGAGACCGCGATGAACCATGCATCAGTTGTGGTGAACCTAATCCGCCTGATTTACATGGTGGGCAGTGGGACTGCGGTCATTTTCTGTCTGTCGGGTCACATCCTGAGCTGCGGTTTGAGGAGCGAAATGCCTATAAGCAATGTAAATCATGCAATGCGGGGGCCGGTAAATTCTCACACAAAAATAACACTGTAACGCAGAAATACGAGTTACGGCTGATTGAAAAATTTGGACAGGAGTTAGTTGACTGGTTACGCGGTCCGCATGAGATACCGCACTGGAAGCGGGAAGACTATATCCGTATACGCGATGAGTACCGTGCGAAAGTGAGGGAGTTAAAGCGTAAGACCTGAAATTACACCGATACCTGAACGCTACGGTAATCAGGCGACACTGGCGACTGAGTTGAAAATAAACCGGTACACAGTCAGGACGTTTCACCGGGATACCTGGTGCGAAGCGTACATAATCTACATCGGTGTGCTTATGACCGAGTTCGAGATGAAAGGCATACAGGAGTGAGAACAATGAGAGAGAAACATTGGAGCAACACTACTCTTCAGGGCAACTATACGGGAAGCGCCATTTCTGTTTTATCGGAAGATATTAAACCTCATAGCCTGCAAAATAACGAGGTAATGTATGCGTGATATTCGCCAGGTGTTAGAACGGTGGGGGGCTTGGGTTGTTGATAATCAGGAATCAGTATATTGGTCACCAATTGCTGCCGGGTTTAAAGGGCTGATCCCTGAAAAAGTTAAGAGTCGTCAGCAATGTACTGATAATGATGCACTGGTGATATCCGGTATTATGGCAAAACTGAACATCCGCAACAGCGATATGCATGATCTGCTTTTTGATTACTATGTTTTCGGTAAGACGTTTATTCAGTTGGCCAAGAAATACGGGTGCTCAGACACTCACATAGGGAAAAAACTCCAGAAGGTAGAAGGGCTGGTGGAAGGAATGCTCATAATGGGAGATGTAAAACTGGAAATGGACGGTACATCACATCATGGAGGTATGCGGACATTTATGAACAAATTACATGATTTAAAAATTAATGCTTTACGATCGTAAAAAAGACGCTATTGTGATCAGAGTTATTTCTGTGTCGTATTGATTACAAACTGAAACCCCGTTTTTACGGGGTTTTTTTATGTTGATAAACAGATAAGATAATTGGTTAAAATCAGTCGTGATTTACGTGTAGTGATACGTAACATCTGAGGGATAAAATAATAAAGTTTGCTATTTGTGATCATCTGTGGCTTAATGGCGTCACTGGTTTGGAAGTACAGGCCTATTTATGCTAGTCAGTTTAAAGTTGTTCACCATTTAGCGTTATCCTCGATACCACTTCATTGCGAATTCCTTCTAATTAATTCCCATAAGTAAAAATAAAAAACAAACCTCATATGCCTTATGGCAATCAAAAAATTAAAGGAAATTCTATGTCTAATACAATGACTGGTTCAGTAAAATGGTTTAACGAATCGAAAGGTTTTGGCTTCATCACTCCGGCTGACGGCAGCAAAGATGTGTTTGTTCACTTCTCTGCGATCCAGAGCGACAGCTTCAAGACATTATTTGAAGGTCAGAATGTTACCTTCAATATTGAAGACGGGGCAAAAGGTCCGTCTGCATCAAATGTGGTGGGTCTCTAAGGCGCACCAATGATAATAGCACTGTTTTTTCAGTGCCCCTGTTGCAGTGGAACACAATACCGGACTTCGCACTTTGATGTTTCTGCATCAAATCCGCATGGTGCAAAATGCATTTTTTGTAAAACGGTGATGCTGTTGTCCAGGCAATAGAAAAACTAAATTCCAAGGCCTGATAATATTATCAGGCCTTTTTATTATGCAGTAATTATTACTTATCAGGAAAAAATGTATTCTCTGAATAAATTTTCTATCAGGCTTCTTCACCCAAGGTACATTTTAACCTGGATTGGTATCCTGTTGCTTTTCTGTTTTGTTCAGATGCCTTATCCATGGCTTGTGTTTTTAGGCGATAAGTTAGGTCGTTTTTCTGGTTTGTTCCTGAAAAGGCGGGTATCCATAATTAAAAAAAATTTAGAATTATGTTTTCCTGACAGAAATAAAATCCAGATAGAGAGTATGGTTGCAAGCAACCTGTCATCTTTAGGGATTGCATTATTTGAAACCGGTATTGCCTGGTTCTGGAATGACAAAAAAATTAATGAAATATTTAGAGTAACGGGTTGTGATAACTTTAATGATGTATATGACAAAAATAATGGTGTTTTAATTATTGGTATTCATTCCATGTCGCTGGAACTTGGGGGCAGAGTTATGGGGCTGTGTTTTCCTGTAAATGCTATGTATCGTCCCCACAACAATAAAGCAATGGAGTATATACAAACAAGATGCCGAAGCCGCTCCGGAAGCGGGATGATCGACCGTAAGAATCTGAAGTTTATGGTATCGGAACTCAAACGCGGGCAGGCTATTTGGTTTGCTCCGGATCAGGACTTTGGAACTAAAGGTACTATCTTCGCCCCTTTTTTTTCGGTAGCTAATGCTTCTACATCAAAAGGAGTGGCAGCTATAGCCAAATTATCGAAGTCACCGATACTTACTGCAACGATGATAAGAAATAATGAAAGTGGTAAGAGGCCTTATGAATTAATAATTGGTAAAGAAATTGCTGATTTTCCGTGTGGAGATGACCTGGCAGATGCTGAGAAACTAAATCAGATTATTGAGGCAGAAATCATGCATGCTCCGGACCAATACTTGTGGGCACACAGAAGGTTTAAGACCAGACCTCCGGGAGAAAATTCTCTGTACAAATAAGTTACAAAGATTGTCATTGAATGATCTCTGTATCACATTGCTTATAAATAAAAACTTCGTATTGCGGGTTTTTATACTCATGTTGATGAAGTTGATTATTTATTGTAATCACGTGTAAGTAAGACAGTTAAAGAAATAGAATGTGGTAAACTGTATAAACACATTTCATATCAGCTGACGTTTAGCAAGTTCCGTACCTTCGGTTCTTTATTTTTGTATTCTATAAAAAATAGATGTGATATTGACGAGGGAAACCTCAGGAGCCATCATGTCAGGGTTGAGCCAATCAAAGTTAATAAGTCGGTTGCTTCAGTGGATCAGCAGTGCGGCACTGTTACTTTTGGCAATTATATTGATTGTTTTTTTGATAAAAGAAACAATTATCCTTGCTGCTTTGTTATTTAAAAAAAATGACCTGGTGTCGCTGTATTCATTAGTTGATGGGATAATTATATATTTTTTATATTTTGAATTTATTGCATTAATAATCAAGTACTTTCAATCAAACTATCATTTTCCGCTGCATTATTTTTTATATATAGCAATAACAGCGGTTATCAGGCTGGTAGTAGTCGAACATAAACAACCATCATTATTAATCGTATATTCAATTACAATTCTGATATTAGTATTTGCTCTTTATGTAGCTAATACTGAAAAACCAATTCTTAAAAGAAAAAAGGTAAACTGCGAAGCTGAGTAATATCAGGTAAATAAAAAATCCGTGCCAAGACGATGTGGTATAGTAGTGTTGTCAATACCGTGCCGTTGGCTCAGTCTGGGAGCTGACTTTACAACCGTAAGGTTATCTTCTTTACCGGTGAATCAGAGAAATGAGCGGCACTCACGGGACTATGTTCCAGAGGAGTATCTATGTTTAACCCGTTTCAATTTGATACAGTGTTCCGTTTATTTCAATGGTTATCAGTTTCTGCTTTGCTGGTGTTAGCCATTGTGTTGATGGTTGTTTACTTTGCATAAATCACATTTGAAGTATGTGTAAAACTATCCACAGATTACTTGTGTTATGTAAATGTCAGGAATAAATTGATACAAAACATCACCATCCATAAAACGGCCATTATATTTTTAAATTAAAATTTGATTATCTTGTTTTTTGGGGGTCGTATTGATTTTATCTGCTATACTTAAAGAGTAAAAGATGAAGACGGGGAGACTAGGTGCTCCACCAGAGTCTTTTCAGCCTCATCAGTTATGGTGGGGCTTTTTATTATGTAAATACGTGTAAAGTCGACATCTCTGTTTTTATTTTGTGCCAATATTATTTCTTAACAGAGGGAAATTATTGTGCCTAATATGAAAACAGAAGTAATTGTTGTTCGCCTGACCAAAAAAGAGAGAGCGCTCATGGATGCGGTAAAAACTAAACCACTGCTTTCAGATTGGATGAGAGAATTAGCGCTTGCTGAATTGAATAAACAAGAGGGCTGTAATGCATAATATTCTGTTTTTTTGTTTAAAAAAAGATGTACCAGATCCATGGTGTGGCAGGATCAGTTGTCTGGCTGGATTCTTATGACAGGGAATCAGTAGATTTTTTAATTTTTAAAATCCCTGTTAATATGTTATTCCTGTTTTTATAAGTATAAAGAATAACAGGCGGGGTATATGGATTATTATTTAACGTTAACTGAGAGTGATAGTAGTTTTGTTTTACATAAAATTACATGTCAAAAGTTACAGCAGTCTAAAAGTACAGCGTATGTCGGATATTTCTGGGGAGTGCATGCAGCTATTCAACAGGCTGTTGTTATAGCAAAAGGGCCTGTTGTTTTATGTTCGCTATGCCTGAGTCAGGATGATAAAAAACCATAATGATAGCTCACATATTCAATTCTGTTGAATCACCGGATAGAGCATTAGTTGTGTACAAAAAAACCGCAAACAGCAACCGGGGAAAGTATAAGTGTATACCAACAACATAACTAAGATGCATTGTTTACAATTGTAGTGCGTCATTTAGATTAAGAAAGGTTGTATAATATTTATTTAAATTCCAAAGGTCGCCTTTTGCGGCCTTTTTCGTTTATATTGCCACAGCATCAATTACCTTATTATCACTTAACATAAGAGCTGTACGCGGTTTTTATCCATGGCAATAATAAGAGCACTGGAATACGACAGGCTCATTACCTAATCCGTATTCGGACACAGTGCTCTTTTTATTGCTTTCCCGCCGCTGGTGGGATTCTGAATAATGCCGCAGCCACCTCACTTTAACCTGTTTAAAACATATAACCCGGTTGCGGGATTTCCCTATCACTCAACATACGGAACACTCCGCAAGGGGTGGATATGCGCATGTCCGACAAATATTCCAGCCCTACAGCATACGCCTGGGGGCTTATAACCTCTGCCTTTGGCATTTTATCTCTGGATCAGTGGGCCATTGTTGCCGGGATCATCTGTACCGTCGGTACGTTCCTGGTTAACTGGTATTACAAACGGAAGGAATTCCAGTTGAAAGCCGGAGAACATCATGAATAAGCGATTGGTTAAAAAGGTCATGGCCGCTTGTGCTGCCGGAGCAATTGCCGGTGCGCTGGTGCTGATCCCCGCATATGAAGGTGTTGAGTATACGCCTTATCGTGATGTGGCCGGAGTGCTCACAGTATGTTATGGCCATACCGGCAGTGATATTCAGCCCGGCAAGCTGTACACGGACGCTGAATGCAAGGCCCTGTTGCACGACGACCTGACGAAAGTCCGGCGCGCGGTTGATCCTATGATCAAAGTGCCGATTGATGACAATACCCAGGCGGCCATCTATTCATTTGCATATAACACCGGAACCGGTGCGTTCTCGCGCTCCACTATGCTGCGCAAACTCAATGCAGGTGATATCGCCGGTGCGTGTGACGAAATGAAACGCTGGACATTTGCCGGTGGCAAGCAGTGGCACGGACTGATTAACCGGCGGGATACGGAGAACGCGGTATGCCACGGAACCCCTTAACGTTGATCATCATTGCTATCATCCTGCTGACTACTGCTTTGTTGGCGGGTTGTTATCTGTATTCACTCCCGAATCACTGTAAGCCTCTGCCGGGTAACCTGCTGGACGGTGTGATCCATTATAAGTGTGAAGCGTTATGAACCGGAAAGAAGCGGTAATTGCCGCGTTGTTTATTGCTGCCGCCTGGTGGGTATATGACACCTACCGGGATAACCAACAGCTGAAAGTGAGTAACACAGTACTCTCAGGCCAGTTATCAGCACAGCAGGCGATAAATACCACCACGCTTGCAGCTGTTGCCATCAGACACCGCGTGGCACTCGACAACATCAAAGCCAAACAGGTTGAGGACACAGAGCATGTCAACGTTAAGACGGTTATCAAAACAGTATTTAAGGGCAGTGAATGCGCTGCTGCTCCTGTTCCCGCTGATGCTGTCAGTGAGTTGCGCAGATACGCGGCCGGAATTAATACCCGCGCCGGTGGTGCCGCTTCCGCCGCAACTGACCGCTGATTGTGAGCAGATAGATATACCGGATGATCTGACGTTCGGTGGTGCAGTTGAGCTGCTGGCTGATGCCATGAAATATATTGCTAACTGTAATCACGATAAGCAGGCAATACGGGAGATTGAAGCGGAGAGGATAAAAAAATAGCCCGGCTATTGCCGGGCAAATGATTAATAGAAGGTATACTTACGACTCCTGCAATCGAATATACCTGATAAAAGTTAAACAAAACATAAACAAGTATAATTACTTGGTGTGAGGTTAATAATTAAGGTTAACGAGGTTAATTAATCTTTTTGATAGTCATTAAATTATATTTTTGGTTTTTTTGCGCGAGATATCTTTCTTTGTTGGGTAATCATTCTGAATAGTCTATTTTTTGTTGATGACTTGGTTTGTCAGTCAGCATATTATGCTTTACTCTTAATATATGTTTGTTAGGAGGTTCAGAATGAAAGATATTAATTTTATTGTAGGCCAGAACATCCGCGATTTAAGACACCGTAATGGCTTGACAACAAAGATGTTAGCCAGAATGCTGGGAGTGTCACAGCAACAGTTGTCAAGGTATGAACGGGGTGTTAATAAAATAGATGTCAGTGTTGTATTTAAGATAATAAATATATTTCATGTGTCTTATGAATATCTGTTTCCTGAAACTCAGAATGATTATACAGAATCAGTAAAAAGCTCCTTTGTATATATGGAGCCTTTAGCAATCTAATTATACCAAAAATATAATCATAAATGATATTCATTACTAAAAAATAATGAATATTATTTTTATTGAAGCATGGGAATACACCATAAAGCCAGCTTAATATTGTGAGCTGGTTTTAGTTTGTATAAAGATATTACCCGGTGTTTCAGTCTGTACGAAAATATAACTGCATAAAAACAGGGTATATCGCAGTGCCATGGTTGACGCTGTAATATCAGGCGGGAAAGGCATTGTTTTATCTGCCGGAAATTTCCTGCTGTTCCTCTGATGTATCACCGATATTGAGATGACAGTAATGGCTGTTGTGGAACAGTGAATAGATCGTACAAACACATTTTTTATGCGAAAGTATCTCATTGGTTAATAACTTGATGAGGTTATGATGCAGATAAAGTCAGTTTTTATGTTTTTGGGTATGTTTCTGCTTAATGGATGCAGTGTCAAAGTGCCCAAAGATATAACCCCGGTTAAACCTTTTGATTTATCTCATTATTTAGGTGACTGGTATGAAATTGCCAGGATAGATAATCGTTTTGAAAAAGGCTTAAGCAAAGTTACAGCTAACTATTCTCTTCGTGATGATGGTGGTGTGAAGGTTATCAACAGGGGTTGGGATGCGAGTAACAATAAATGGAAAGAGAGTACCGGAAAGGCCTATTTTGTTAACTCAGCTGATACAGGGGCGTTAAAGGTATCTTTCTTCGGACCTTTCTATGGAGGTTACAATATTATTAAGCTTGATGATGACTATCAGTACTCACTGGTTGTTGGCCCCGATAAAGATTACCTGTGGGTGTTGTCACGTACACCAGCTATGCCGCCAGAGCTGTTAAATGAGTATCTCAGCTTTGCCGGTGAACATGGTTTTGACAGAGAAAGAATACTTATATTTCAATAAGATTATATTCCGGTTTATTCCCCGGGATACTGAATGGACTGAATATTAAATATTTCAGCAAATAAAACACAACAACCCGCTCCGGCGGGTTTTTTATTACCTGCGAGCCGCCGATCTCCTCTGCCACATTAGCCACGACTGTAAGCACACCCGTTTCAGTTCCACACACTTTTTGAGATTTCGTTATTTTCAGCTAATAACCGGTATTCTTCCGG
>NZ_JAVBIN010000043.1:0-204 GCF_032989665.1 Morganella sp. BCCO 40_0007
CACCCGTAGCTCAGCTGGATAGAGTACCCGGCTACGAACCGGGCGGTCAGAGGTTCGAATCCTCTCGGGTGCACCATCTTATCACTTTATTTCAAAACTGATTTCCGGTAACAGAATTAGTATGCAATGCACCCGTAGCTCAGCTGGATAGAGTACCCGGCTACGAACCGGGCGGTCAGAGGTTCGAATCCTCTCGGGTGCACC